>NZ_CAUPDE010000005.1:0-129050 GCF_963509965.1 uncultured Gulosibacter sp. | reverse complement strand
TGGCAGCGGCGGCGGTTCGCGCTCGCGGCGTGGCCGTCGCCGCGGTAGCGCCGCGGAGCGTCGCGCAGCCGCGCCGAAGGCACCTGCTGCCGCACCGCAACCGTCGGCGCCGGCAGCTGCCCGGGTGCCGGCCGCATCCGCCTACCCGGTGATTGCCAAACCGCCGATTCGGAAGCTGGCGCGCGATCTGGATGTGGATCTCGAGCGGGTGCAGCCCACCGGCGCCGCGGGTGAGGTGACCCGTGAGGATGTGATTCGGCACGCCGAGCAGGCGCGGCTGTTCACGAATATTGAGACTCCCGAGTGGAGCGATGTTCGTGAGGAGCGCCACCCGGTTGAGGGTGTGCGCAAGATGATCGCGCAAAACATGGTGACGTCGATGTTCACCGCTCCGCATGTGACGCTCTTTGTCGACGTTGACGCCACACGCACGATGGAGTTCGTGAAGCGATTGAAAGCCTCACCCGACTATGCGGATGTGAAGGTTTCGCCGCTGCTGATCGTTGCGAGGGCCGTGATGTGGGCGATTCGCCGCAATCCCACCACGAACGCGACCTGGACCGACAGCGAATACACCATCAAGCACTATGTGAACCTCGGGATTGCGGCGGCAACTCCGCGCGGTTTGATCGTGCCGAATATTAAAGAGGCGCAGTCGATGTCGATGCGTGAGCTGGCGCAGTCGCTGCAGGAGCTCACCATGACGGCTCGTGAGGGGAAGACCACACCGGCCGACCAGCAGGGCGGCACGTTCACGATCACCAACATTGGTGTGTTTGGGATGGATTCGGGCACCCCGATTCTTAACCCCGGTGAGGTGGGCATCCTGGCGTTCGGTACCGTGCGGCCCAAGCCCTGGGTGGTGGATGATGAGGTGCGGGTGCGGCAGGTAACCACGCTGACCGCATCCTTCGATCACCGGCTTGTTGACGGCGATGTTGCCTCGCGCTTTTTGGCGGATGTGGCGAAGATTGTTGAGGAGCCAGCGCTGCTGCTCGATTAGCTGCGTCATGGCAGTGCGATAACGGCACGGATCGCGTCGGCGAGGATGCGCAGGTCGTTATTGTCGATGCGCTGCGAGTTCGCAGATGGCGAGATACCGGCCGCTTCGGCGGCCGACTGGTTGTCGTGGCCGTCGACGAGCGCGAGCAGTGACTGCGCGGCTCCAGGCCGCAGTCGCCCGATTGCCGAGTCGATGAGCTGCAGTGCCGCTGGGGTGAGCGGGTTGTCGGGGTCGGTGGTGTCGGCCGCGATCAGGGCGGTGCGCACACTGCGATGGCCGCGAGTTTTTGCCGCTGCCGCTACTTGTTTGATCGCGTCGCGTGCCGCGTACCAGGCGGTGCCGTCTTGGATGCCGCGTTCGGCATCGATGATGATCACTTCGCCGCGGCCCAGCCCGATGCGCAGGTCGACGGCTTGGGCAAGTGCGAGGCGTATTCGGTAGTTTGCTTCGAGGGCTTGGCCGAGTGTGGCGTAGACGCCCTGGATTTCATCTCCCACGGTGACGCGCAACGGGTCGAGGTTCGGCACCTGCTGGTTGATGCGCGGCAGGGTGTCAACGATGGCCGCGTGGCTGCGGGCTCGGTCGCTATTGCGTGAGCCGACCTGGTCGGCCAGCAGCGCCACGCATCGGGTTGGACATGAAAGATCAGCTGCTTGATTTAGCTTCATTCTTGCCATATGAAGATATTAGCTTCACTGAGCTGCCGATGGAAGTGAGTTGTTCGGGTAGGCGGTAGGTGTTTGCTCACCGAGTGGTGGCCGGAGTGTCGGTTGCCGTCGTTATTCTTTGCGTATGGATCCGCTGCTCAGCCAGGTATTGAAAGCCGCTATTGTGGCGCTATTTGCTGTGATTGCAGTGGCGGCCAATCCGCTCATCCGCTGGTTTCTTGCCAAAATCGACCAGCCCACACCGAAACAGGATGATGATCGCTTGCTAGAGCCACAGCGTGTGCTTCCCGGCGGACGCTGGATCGGCATGCTCGAACGCGTCGCGACCTACAGCACGCTCATGGCCGGGTTCTCCGCCGGGCTGGCGATGATCGTCGCGGTCAAGGGTCTCGGTCGCTATCCCGAGCTACACGCACAGGCGAGCCCGCGCATCGGCGAGCTGTTCATTATCGGCACGATGCTCAGCATGCTGTGGGCTGCCGGATGCGCCGGGCTGGCCTACTGGTTGATCCGGCTTTGGTAGCGGCGAGGGCACTGGCAGCGTCATATTGCGTCCAAACCGTGAGCCTCGAAGGCTGCGTTGACGCAGCGTCGTGGTGAGCACTGCCCGAATCTTGGAGCGGAGGCCGATGAACGCGACGGCGCTGATAACGGCCTCTAGCAAGTCGGAGGCAACGGGTCCTGCCGTCATCCCGCGGCGAGCACGCGTTAGTGCGTGGATGGGGATGGAGCAGATCCCATGGGGCAACCGTAGTGGACGGTGGTCACGGCGTCGAACGCCTAGTGTTCGGCAGCTCGTCATTCACTATTAACCAAGCAGGGTTCTATTTTCACTACAGTTATGAACAAACTCAAAGGTGAGGTGTAGATGACTGTGGTCAATGTAACTAAAAGCAATAGAGTGGCATGGATTGTTTCCGTCTTGCTGGCCATGTTCATCATGGCAACATCAACGGGTACTGGGACTGCTCGAGCTAGTGAGTCCTTCGCGCAGCCACCAGAGGGATATCCAATGACGGATAGAATGTTGATGGTCAACAATCCAAAGGTAAGGCTGCGCGTCATTCCCGTTCACCGTGGCTATTACGACGCAAGTCTCGGTGGCAGGCCCGAAGCGGGGTTTGGTTATGATAAGGCACGGCATCGACATGGATGGTCAGATATAGAATCGATCCGATGGATACTGAATTCAGATAGTGTTCAAATGCAGGGCACTACTGCTGTATTAGTAGGATATAGTCAGCGATTCAAGTGTAGTGGGAATACGTGCACTGAAGTTGAGCGTGTGCAGATTAAGGCAATCGCTATCCAGGACGCTCGGTCGGAGTGGTATGGCCATAAGTTCCCCAAGCCGGTAGACGCGCTCGGTCTGCAAACCATGTACTGCAATTACCCTGACGGAGATAAACGGCTAAAATGCGATTCATGGGTGTACGAACAGGTCTACGCAGCGGCCCGAGGGCTTCCTCTCATACCTTTCTACGCCGATTCTGGTGAGGGGGCAGAGCTAGCCTCTGGAGGTGGCGAGAGTGTCACTATCGAGGTAGCGGGATATCAACCATTAACAGAGCAGGAAGTATACGATTCGTTGCATTAAGGGAGAGGTGTAGATGTGGCAGGCTCAAACATTCGATTCGTCATGGAAGAATATGACGTTGAACACCTTGACCGGCACCTTCTGTGGATGTACCCATTCATTATAGGGCGTGAATTTTACTGTCCTGAACTGCGGGTGACCTGGGTTGAAATATCCGGAGAAAGGCCAGCGCTTAATTACTTGTTTTGGGACAAGCGGGTAGGTGGGTTGGTTGGGCAGTCTTTCGTTCTGCCGAGGCCAGGGTTGCGTAAGGCGAGGTTGGTTGATGCGGAGATTGCTGCATCGGAGTTCGTTGAGCCAATGGGATATCTCGGGCGAGACGCGTATGGTGTGCTTTGGGAAGACGGATGCGGGCGCATTCCTCCCTCTCGGTGCGTTGTTAATCCCAGCAATTTCGCTGTTTGCGTATTTGACGAAGAGAGTGATTCCTCATCGCCGAGTCTCGTAGAACCCAATTTCTTTACTGGAGCAGTTGAAGATGCCGAACCGTTAATCCGACGCAACTTTCCTTCGGCTCATCGCGTACTGTTATTTCTTAATAATGGTGTAGCTCCTCAAGTCGTTTCGCCTATTGATTGAACAGTTTGGTGACTCCGGATACATTTTTGAAGTCGTCCGAAGTTGGCTGCATGAACTCCCGCCCAGCGAGGCAGATGATGGCGTGGAATGCTCGGGTGGTCGCCTTCGGCGAAACTAGCCGTTCTGTTCAGCGATGAGCTTGACGAGCCGGTCGGCGATCGCATCCGCATCTTCGCCGTCCACCACAAGCTCGACGGTGTCGCCCTGAGCAACACCGAGTGAGAGCACCGCCAGAATGCTGGCCGCATCCACACCGGGTTCACCAGTGGTCTTCGAAATGGTGACCTTGGCGCCGCTCTCGCCCACGGTTTTCACCAGCTCGGATGCGGGGCGGGCGTGCAGGCCGACCGGGTCGTTAACGGTAATGGTGCGCGTTGCCTGTGACATGGGGTTCCTTCCGGTTATATTGCAATCAAGTGTGGTCTTGCGAGGTGTGGCTACGACGTCTTTGCCAGCCGCACGTCGAGGCCGGCATCGCGAATCACTTCGGCCTGTTCGGGGTCGACCGCCTCATCGGTGATCACGGCGTCGAGCGCGCTCAGCGGTACGACCTTGTTGAGCGCCGCGGTGCCGAACTTGCTCGAATCGGCCAACAAATAACTTCGGTTGGCATGGGCAATTGCCTGGCGCGAGAAATCGGCCTCAAGCACGTGAAAGTTCGTGACGCCGCGATCGGCCGAAATGCCGGCGCAGCCGAAGAAGCCGATGTCAAAGTAGAGACGTTGCAGGTTCGACAAGGCGAGCGGGCCCGAAAGTGACGATTCATCAGCGCGTACATTCCCGCCCGGGATGACCAGCGCGATCTCGGGATTCGTCAGCAGCGTGCCAGCGATTGGCAGGGTGTTGGTGACCACCGTGAGCGGGCCGATCTCGACAAGTCGCTCGGCGAGCAATTGCATGGTGGTGCCGTAGTCGAGAAAGACGGTCATGCCGGGCTCGACCAGGGATGCGGCCTGTCTAGCGATGGCGCGCTTAGTCTCAATATTGAGTGTGCGCCGCTGCTCAAACGCTGACTCGCGTCGCTGGTCGCGCAGCACTGCGCCGCCACGAATAACGGTGGCGACCCCCTCATCTTCGAGCCGGTAGAGGTCTTTGCGAATGGTCTCGCGCGACACTTGAAACTTTTGAGCGAGCTCGCTGATGCGCACTGTGTGCTCGGCGCGCAGCGCGGCCGTGATCTCGGTGCGACGTTGGTTAATTGCCATACTGTTCACTCCAGACCGGCGCGAGCGGGGATACCTCTATTTTGCGTTTGCCAAGTAAAGTTTGCAAGCGGTTGTATGACGAATTGCTTCAGTGTGGAGATGGCTTTGCGTGTTGCGCGTGTGGCTCCGTCAGCTCACCACAACTTGGCAATTGCCACGAGAAGTGTGGCCGTGCATCCTCTCATCTCAATTGACAATGATTCTTGTTAGTGGTTACCGTGTAGGGATTCTGCTCGACGCACGTGCAAATGAGAGGAACACGATGCGCAAGTTTTCGAACCTGCTCGGAATAGCCGGCGCCATCGGTGCCGTATCACTGGCACTCGCCGGCTGCGCAAGCGGTGATTCGCCCGCCGCTAACAACACCAACAACAGTGACGGGATCTCGGTGGTGACCACCACCACCCAACTTGATGACTTTGCCCGCCAGGTAACTGACGGTACGGGTGCCCAGGTAACTACGCTGCTGCAGCCCGGCCAATCGGTGCACAGCTTTGAACCCACCGCTGCCGACCTCGAGGCGCTGCGAAACGCCGATGTTGTTATCTACAACGGCGTCGATCTCGAACCCTGGCTCGACGACACGCTCAACTCGGCCGACTTCAAGGGCACGCGCATTGACGCTTCAGCGGGCATTGACGTGCACGACGACGATGATGATCACGATGATCACGATGGTCACGACCACGGTGACGATCACGGGCACGACCATGACCACGACGATGATGCGCATGAGCACGATCACGATGATCACGACGATGACCACGGTCGCGATGACGACCACGGCCACCACGGTCACGACCACGACCACGACCACGGCGGCGTGAATCCGCACATCTGGACCTCACCCAGCAACGCCGAAGACATGGTCGAAAACGTGGCCAAGGGTCTTGCTGACGCCGACCCCGATAACGCTGCCACCTACAAGAAAAACGCTGAGGCTTACAACGACAAGCTCGATGCCCTCGACGAGTGGATCGAAAAGAACATCGACCAGATCCCCGAAGACAAGCGCCTGCTGGTCACCAATCACGACGCCCTCCACTACTTCAACGACGAGTACGACGTCACCTTCGTCGGTTCGATCATCCCCAGCTGGGACGACAATGCCGAGCCCAGCGCCGCCGAACTTGACGAGCTGATTGCCAAGATCAAAGAGCACAAGGTTCCCGCAATCTTCACCGAGCAGCAGCTGTCACCCGACACCGCCAAGGCAATCGCCGAAGAAACCGGCGCGAAGGTTTACTCGGGTGAAGACGGGCTCTACACCGACGCGCTCGGCCCGCAGGGAAGCGCCGGCGAAACCTACATCGGCTCGCAGATTCACAATGTGACCCAGCTGGTCGATTCGTGGGGCGGCAAGGTGAGCGAGGTTCCCAACAGCCTGAAAGACAATAAGTAGGCTGAACGGGTGACTCACGCATCCAACGAGCGGCACATCCCCGAAACCTCGTCGCAGGTTCGGGGATGTGCCGCTCAACCCGTCACGCACCCGAAACAGCTACCCGCTGCAGAGTTCCGTTCGGCCAGCCTGAGCTATAACGGCTCAACAGTGGCGGCCTCGGGGGTGACTTTCGCCATCCAGCCCGGCGAGGCGGTGGCGCTCATCGGGCCAAACGGTGCCGGAAAATCGACCGTGCTGAAATCACTACTCGGGCTCGTGTCAGTGGTAGCCGGTGAACTGCGAGTGTTTGGTGAGGGCCTCGATCGGGCTCGCAACCGCATCGGCTATCTCCCGCAGCGAGCAGACCTCGACGCAAACTTCCCGGTGACACTGCACCAAGTGGTCATGATGGGGCGGTACCGCGCGCTCGGCATCTTCCGCTGGCCGGGTAAAGCCGACCGCCAGGCAGTGGCTGCAGCCCTCGAGCGGGTGCGACTCACCGACCGCGCCGACCGTGTTTTCGGCGACCTCTCAGGTGGCCAGCAGCAGCGCGGCCTCCTCGCCCGCGCCCTCGTATCGAACCCGAAACTGCTGCTACTTGACGAACCGTTCAACGGGCTCGACACCACCAACCGCATTGCGCTGCTTGAAACACTGCGCGAACTGCGCGGCGAAGGAATGGCCATCATGGTTGCAACCCACGACCTTGAAATCGCCACCCAGGCCTGCACCCACGCGCTACTCATTAACCACCAGCAGGTCTCATTCGGACCGGTCGACGAAGTTCTCACCGACGCCTCGGTAGTCACCACCTTCGGAGAGTCGGCCGAGCATCGCGACACGCACTCCGATTCGACAGCGCACCCGCACCCAATCCCACACACGAGCAAAAGCGAGCCGCTACCGTGACCGATCTCGTGGCCATGTTCGGTGCATCGTTTATGCAGCGGGCACTGTTGGCGGTCATCCTGATCGCCACTGTCGCGGCCGTAGTTGGGGTGGCCCTCAACCTGCGCGAACTTGAGTTTGTGAGCGACGGCATCGTGCACGCGGTATTCCCGGGGGTAGTGATCGGGTTTCTCGCGGCGAGCTATGACGGTATCTATCTCGGCGCGATCATCGCGGCGCTGGTGGCCACTGTGCTGTTGACGCTGGCGGCGCATCGCGGCGTGGGTGAGGATGCGACCACGGCCGTGCTGCTTTCGGGCTCGTTCGCGCTGGGCGTCGTGCTGATTTCACGATCAACCAGCTACGCGGCCGGGCTCGAACACCTGCTATTTGGGCAGCTACTCACCATTCGCACAGGCGACCTGGTTGCCATCGCCATACTCGGCAGCGCCGCCCTTGCGACCGTGCTGCTCACCTGGAAGCAGCAACTGTTTATTTCGTTTGACCCCGCCGGGGCGCAGGCAGCTGGGCTGTCGCTGCTCGCCTACAAACTGGCCCTCAACTTGTCGATTGCAGCGGTTGTGGTGGCCGCATCCCGAGCGGTTGGCAACCTGCTGGTGCTCGCCATGCTCATCGTGCCCGCCGCCATCGGAAGGCTCGTGTCGCGTCGACTGCAGGTGATCGTGCCGGTGGCGATTGCGAGCTCGGTGCTGGTTGCGACCGCCGGGCTCATCTGCGGCTATTGGTTATCGGTGGATGCGCGGCTCACCATCTCGCCCTCGGCCGTGCTCGTGCTCATGATGGTTGCGGTGTACCTGATCGTGGCCGCGATCAGTACGACCACGACGCGAGTGAAACTCGTCAAACAGCGCGCACAGCGGCAGGCGCGTGCCGAGGCGGTCGCCACATGACACTCTTTCAAACGGCGCTCGTGGCGGCGGTGCTCGTTGGACTACTGTGCGGGCTGGTGGGCTGCCTCGTGGTGCTGCGTCGGCGCGCCTTTTTTACCGTGGCGCTCACACACGCCACCTTCCCCGGCGGGGTGATGGCCGCGGTGTTGGGCGTCAATATCGTTGTTGGCGCCGGGGTGATGGGCGTGGGTCTCGTGGCGCTGATGGTGGCGCTCAGCCGCATCCACCGGCAGGGTAAACAGGTGGCCTCGGGTATCGTGCTCTCGTTTGGCTACGCTCTCGGCGTGTTTTTGCACGCGCTCAACCCGCAGCTACCGGTGAAAGTTGAGTCGTATCTCACCGGCTCCATCCTGGCGATCCGGCCCGAAAACATTGCCATCATCGGGGTCGTGCTGCTGATTGCGATGCTCGCCGTCGCGCTGTGGTGGAAAGAACTGCTGTTTTCGAGCTTCGATCGCGGCGGGTTTGTCGCCAGCGGCTACCGCGAGTGGCGCACCGAGGTGCTCGTGCTGCTGTTGATCACGCTGACCGTCGTGGCAACCATGCCGGCGATCGGTTCCATCCTGGCGATCTCGATGATCGCGGCTCCGGCTGCCGCCGCGCGGCTACTCACGCAGCGCATCGAACGCCTCGTGCCGCTGGCCTGCGCACTCGGGGTGGGGTCGGCAGTGCTCGGTCTCTACGTCTCACGCTGGTTCAACCTGGCCGCCGGGGGAGCGATGGCAATCACGGCAACCGTGATTTTTTTGCTGGCGTGGGGATGGAACACAGCAATCGGGCACATCCACGCGCGCTCGCGGGTTGTTCACGGATGACCGCCTCGACCTAAAGTAGAGGCCATGAACAGTGACGTATCCCGGGCACCCCAGCGCCGCCGCACCTGGCAGCGCGAGGCTGTGCGTGAGCGGCTCGAGGCTGAGGGCGGTTTTGTAACGGCGCAAGAACTCCACCGGCTACTTGAAGAAAACGGTCAGCGGATCGGCCTGGCAACCGTCTACCGGGCACTCGGCACGCTCGTCGCCGACGGGCTTGCCGACAGCATCCGTCACGAGGATGCAGAACTCTACCGGTTCTGTGACGACGACAGCCACCACCACCACATTGTGTGCCGGCGCTGCGGTGCCGCCGAACAGATCGAAGATGACGAAATTGAATCGTGGGCCAGACAGGTGGCGGCCGAGCACGGCTTCAGCGAACCCACGCATGTGCTCGAAGTGTTCGGCCTGTGCGGCGATTGCACAAAATCTGCTGAAAGCAACTAGCCCCGTCAGGAAACTCACCTAGACTACTGACATGTCACGCAAGAGCTTTCTCGGCTGGCCGGTGCTGCGCCAGCTACGCACCGGTGATACCACCGGTCGCGGGCCCGCCGTGACCTCGGCTCGCACCGAATCAACCGAGCCACGTATCGCCACCGCCGACAGTGTTGCCCGCAGCGTCTGCCCCTACTGTGCGGTGGGCTGCGGTCAGCTCGTATACACCAAAGACAACAAGGTGATTCAGGTCGAAGGCGACCCCGACTCACCAATTTCGCGCGGGCGCCTGTGCCCCAAGGGCTCGGCCAGCGAGCAGCTCGGTAACAGCCCCAACCGCGTCACCGAAGTGCTCTACCGTGCGCCCCGCGCACGCGACTGGCAGCGCATCGATCGCGAAAAAGCCATCGACATGATCGTCGACCGTTTCCTCGAAGCGCGCGCCAATTGGTGGGAAGACCGTGACGAAGACGGCCGCCCGCTGCGCCGCACCATGGGTATCGCATCCCTCGGTGGCGCCACGCTCGACAACGAAGAAAACTATCTGATCAAGAAGCTGTTCACCGCAGCCGGCGCGATTCAGATCGAAAACCAAGCCCGTATATGACACTCCGCCACGGTTCCCGGTCTGGGAGCCTCGTTCGGGCGCGGTGGTGCGACCCAGTCGTTGCAAGACATGGCAAATGCCGATTGCATCGTTATTCAGGGTTCGAACATGGCCGAATGTCACCCCGTTGGGTTCCAATGGGTGATCGAAGCCAAGCTGCGCGGTGCCCGCATCATTCACGTTGATCCGCGATTCACCCGCACGACCGCGAACGCCGACAAGCACATTCGCATCCGCGTGGGAAGCGACATCGTGCTGCTGGGCGCGCTCATCAACCACGTCATTACGAACGAGCTCTACTTCGACGAGTACGTGCGTGCCTTCACCAACGCCACCTCGGTGGTGAGCGAAGAATACGAGGGGCCCGAAGACCTCGACGGGCTGTTCTCGGGCTTCAACCCCGAAACCGGCAGCTACGACAGGTCAACCTGGCAGTACGCCGCGCCCGACGGCTCGGATAGGACGGTCGCGGCGGGCGAAACCTGCCAGACCGACCCGACGATGCAGCATCCCCGCAGCGTCTTCCAGATCCTCAAACGCCACTACGCGCGCTACACGCCCGAAATGGTTGAAGAAGTGTGCGGTATTTCGCGCGCCGACTTCCAGTACCTGGCCGACTCGATCGTGCAAAACTCGGGCCGCGACCGCACCACCTGCTTCGCCTACGCCGTTGGCTGGACCCAGCACGCCCAGGGGGCCCAGTACATCCGCACCGCCACCATCCTGCAGCTGCTGATGGGGAATGTCGGCCGACCCGGATCGGGCATCATGGCGCTGCGCGGGCACGCCTCGATTCAGGGCTCCACCGACATCCCCACCCTGTTCAATCTGCTGCCGGGATACCTGCCGATGCCCAGCGCCGGCGTGCACGACACCCTCGACGACTATCTCAACGCGGTCGGCCCCAAGAACCAGAAGAGCTTCTGGGCGAACGCCGACGCCTACACCATCAGCCTGCTGAAGGCGTGGTGGGGCGATGCAGCCACACCTGAAAATGACTTCGCCTACGACTATCTGCCGCGACTCAACGGCGCCCACGGCACCTACCAGACCGTGATGCGGATGCTGCGCGACGAAATCGACGGCTACTTCATCCTCGGCCAAAACCCAGCGGTTGGTTCGGCAAACGGCCGGATGCAGCGGCTCGGCATGAGCCACCTGAAGTGGCTGGTGGTGCGTGACTACTCGATGATCGAATCGGCCACCTGGTGGAAGGACGGCCCCGAGATCGAATCGGGTGAGCTGCGCACCGAAGACATCGAAACCGAAGTGTTCTTCCTGCCTGCCGCCAACCACATGGAAAAATCCGGCACGTTCACACAGACGCAGCGCATGTTGCAGTGGCGCGAACAGGCCGTCACCCCGCCCGGCGAAGCGCAGAGCGAACTCGAGTTTTTCTACGAGCTCGGAAAGCGCATCCGTGAACGGCTTGCCGACAGCACCGACCCGCGTGACCGGCCACTCCTCGACCTCACCTGGGACTACCCGCTCGACGAGCATGGCGAACCCGACGCCGAAGCTGTGCTGCGTGAAATCAACGGCTACCGGCTCGCCGAGGGCCCCAACGAGCAGGGCCTCGTGAAAGGCTTCAACGAGCTGTGCGCCGACGGCTCCACTGTTGGCGGCTGCTGGATTTACGCCGGCGTGTTTGCCGACAACATCAACCAGTCACGCCGCCGCCCCAAACGCGACGAACAAAACGAGATGCAGTCGAACTGGGCGTGGGTGTGGCCGGCGAACCGCCGCATCCTCTACAACCGCGCATCGGCCGACGCCGACGGCAAGCCCTGGAGCGAACGCAAAAAACTTGTGTGGTGGGATGCCGACACCGGCAAGTGGGTCGGCCCCGATGTGCCCGACTTCCCGGCCGACCGCGCCCCGGATGCAAGCCCCGAAGGCGACCCGGCAGGCCCGGCATCGCTCGCGGGTACGGATGCGTTCATCATGCAGCCCGACGGTAAGGCCTGGCTGTTCGCGCCGCAGGGCGTGATCGACGGGCCGCTGCCGGCGCACTACGAAGCGCACGAATCGCCGGTTGGTAACTCGGTGTACTCGGTGCAAAACCCGCCGACGCAGGTCGAATTCAGTCGCAGCGACAACCTGCTCAAACCGGTCGCCGGCACGCCCGGTGCCGAGGTGTATCCGTTCGCGTTCACCACCTATCGACTCACCGAGCATCACACCGCCGGCGGTATGAGCCGCTGGTTGCCGTTCCTCTCCGAGCTACAACCAGAAATGTTCGCCGAAATTTCGCCCGAGCTTGCCGAGCTGCGCGGCCTCGAAAACGGTGGCTGGGCCACAATCATCTCGCCACGTGCCGCTATCGAAGTGCGCGTGCTGGTTACCGAACGTGTGCGCCCGGTGGTGGCTAACGGCACCACTGTGCATCAGATCGGTCTGCCCTATCACTGGGGTGTTGGTGGCGATGCGATTGTCACCGGCGACTCGGTCAACGACCTGCTCGGCCTGACACTCGACCCGAATGTGTACATCCAGGATGCGAAAACCGGTGCCTGCGATATTCGCCCCGGCCGCCGCCCGCAGGGTGAAGACCGTGAGCGCTTGGTCAACGAATACCGAGAGCGCGCGGGTATCCTGGCATCCGGCAGCGACGCTAAGGAGGCATGACGATGACCATGACCCCGGAACGCCGCGGCGCAATCAACCTCGGCCGCGTGAACGATCTCGGCAGGGTCTATGCCGGTAACCCCAGTGCCGATGCCGCCGACCCCGCCGCAGCGGTCAACTGGCAGCACACGCACGAACGCAAAGGGTTTTTCACCGACACCTCAATCTGCATCGGCTGCAAGGCCTGCGAGGTCGCGTGCAAAGAGTGGAACCAAAACCCGCAGGATGGCGACTTTGAGCTGCTCGGCTCGTCATACGACAACACCGGCTCGCTCGGTGCCAACACCTGGCGGCACGTCGCCTTCATCGAACAGGATGGCGAGCGTATCGAGCGGGCCCGCGAATCGGGCCGCCAACTGGTGAATCTCGGCATGCCGACCGTGCGGCCGCCCGAGGGGCCGGCCGCGGCGGTGGCGAAACAGTACGCATCCGACACCGACACCACCATGCCCGACACCCCCGAGTTCCGCTGGCTCATGTCATCGGATGTGTGCAAGCACTGCACCTATGCCGGCTGCCTGGATGTGTGCCCCACCGGAGCGCTCTACCGCACCGAGTTCGGCACTGTGGTGGTGCAGGCCGATGTGTGCAATGGCTGCGGAACCTGCGTCGCCGGCTGCCCGTTCGGCGTGATCGAACGCCGCGACGACGGCACGGTGCAAACCAAGGCGCAGCGCGACGAACACGTCAACGACTTTAAGCAGGAGATACCCAACCGAGGCACCGCCAATAAGTGCACGCTCTGTTACGACCGGCTCGTGGTTGGTGAGCAGCCTGCCTGCGCCAAAACCTGCCCCACCACCTCGATCAAATTCGGTGACCGCGCCGAAATGGTGGCCAAGGCGAAAGCGCGCGTAAAACAGCTGCACGAGCAGGGACTCACCGAGGCCCGGCTGTACGGCGCGAATGAACTTGACGGTGTGGGTGGAACCGGTTCGGTGTTTTTGCTGCTCGACGAACCCGAAACCTATGGGCTGCCGCCCGACCCGCGGGTTCCCACGAAGGATTTGCCGCAGATGTTTAAGCACGCGGTGGTGGCCGCTGCCGGGATGCTCGGCGCGGTTGCGCTCGCGTTTTTCGGCGGGCGGAAGTAGATGAGCGAGACCGGAATCGAATGAGCACCTCTGTATTTGACGGATACCGCCCGCCCGAGCCGCCGCGTCGTCGGCGTCGCCGCGATGGTGACCCGCCGCGTCGCCGCCGGGCTGGTGGCGGTGATGGCTCGCGCGAGATGGCGATGGTCGACGATGTCGAGTTCTCGTCGTATTACGGTCGCCCGATTGTGAAGGCGCCGCCGTGGAAACATGAAATCGGCATCTACTTCTTCCTCGGCGGTGTGGCGGGTGGTTCGTCGCTGCTCGCACTGGGGGCGCAGGCGACGAAGCGGCCGCGACTACTGCGCAACACGCGCATCACGGCGCTGGCTGCTATTGGTGTTGGTGCGCTGGCGCTGATCAAAGACCTCGGCCGCCCCGAACGTTTCATCAACATGATGCGCACCTTCAAAATCACCTCGCCGATGAGTGTCGGGTCGTGGATTCTCGCCGGATTCTCGAGCCTTGCCGCCATCCCAGCGATTGCAGAGGTCGACCGGGCAACGGGGCGCCGGCTGCCGCTACCGAAGTTTGCGCGGCGCTTGATCGATGTCACGGCACCGGTAGCGGGGGTTGGTGCGGCCGCGATGGCCGCGCCGCTTGCCACCTACACCGCGGTGCTCATCGCTGACACCGCCAACCCGGTGTGGAACGCGGGTCGGCGGGAGCTGCCATATCTATTTGCAAGCTCGGCGTCGCTGGCCGCATCCGGGGTGGCGATGGTGACCACCCCCACGGCTGAGATCGGCCCGGCACAGAAGCTTGCCGTGGCTGGCGTGATCGGTGATGTGGCCGCCATGCACCTGATGAAAGAAAATATGCATTCGGCCGAACGCGAACCGCTCGAAACCGGCCAGCCGGGCAAACTGCTCAAGGCCGCCGAGGTGCTCGCGATCGCCGGTGGTGTTGGCGCGCTGTTGGCGCGCGTGCACCGTGTTTTCGGGGTCGTGTCGGGATTGGCGCTCGCCGGTGCCTCGGCGCTCACGCGTTTTGGGGTGCTCGAGGCCGGAATTGAGTCGACGCACGACCCGCGGCACGTGGTCGAGCCGCAAAAAGCGCGGCTCGCGGCCCGGCGCGCGGCCGGCATCGTCGACGACTCCATCACCACCGTCGGCTAGCGCCGCCGCGCGTTCTGCGCGCGCGGTGCTCGCCCGCGCCCTCGCGTCCGCGCTCGCGCATCCCTCGCACCCGTCATTTCTCGGGATCTGTGTGCCTTCGCGTTATTTGTATGTGGCAGAGCACGCACATTTGACGCGAACCCACACAAATCCGGGGAGTTTGGCAGTGGGCCGAGCGATGCGTCGCGCCGCACGCTCGCTTCGCGCGCCCGCGATTCACGTCGCCGCTCGCGCCCCTCGACGCCGCGCGCAGCGCTCCCGCGCTCAACGCCTGCATCCCGCCTTGCCGGGTTCTGTGTGTCTCCGCGTCATTTGTATGTGGCAGAGCACCCACATTTGACACGAACCCACACAAATCCGGGGGTGGTGCTGGGGCCGAGGGAAGGTGAGCAGTGGTGCGCGGCCGGGCAGGCACGAACACCGCTAGGCGAACAACGGTTCGCCCACCCAACTACCCTGCTGCGCGCCCGGCGGAATCGCCCAAATGCTAGACCCAACGTGCCGAATGTACTCGTTCAACAAATCGCTCGAAGCGAGCCGCTTCTGCACCGAGATGAACTGCTCGGGCGATCGTTGAAATGCGATGAAGAACAACCCAGCATCAAGCCGGCCAAGGTGATCGTTGCCGTCAACATAGTTGTAGCCGCGGCGCAGCATTCGCATCCCATTATGTTGATCGGGATGCGCCAGCCGCACGTGCGCATCGGCGTCGATCACCGGCATGGTGCCGTGCATCGCAGCAAAATCGGGTGCCGTGAACTCGTCACCACCCGACAGCGGCGCACCCTCGCGTTTATCGCGGCCGAAGATTGTTTCTTGTTCTTCGAGACGCACCCGATCCCACGACTCAATCAGCATCCGGATGCGTCGTGCCACCAGGTAGGTGCCACCGGTGAACCATTCGGGACCATCACCCGGCTGTACCCACACGTGTTCGTCGGCGGCTCCCTTTTCTTCAGCCATAATATTGGCCGTGCCGTCTTTGAAACCGAAGAGGTTTCGAGGGGTGTCTTGTGCGGTTGACGTTGACGAGGTGCGTCCGAACCCGAGCTGCGACCAGCGCAACACCGCCGTACCCATCGCAATGCGGGTGAGGTTCCGTATAGCGTGCACCGCCACCTGCGGGTCATTCGCACAAGCCTGGATGCACAGATCCCCTCCCGACCAGGCGGTTTCGAGCGCGTCACCACTGAACTTCGGCAGATCAACAAGCTCTGGGGGCCGCCGATCGGCAATACCGAGCCGGTCGACCCCCTGGTGATCGACGAATAGGGAGGGCCCGAATCCGAAGGTGATTGTGAGTTCAGAAGCCGGCAGGCCCAGCGCCTCACCGGTGTCGTCGGGCGGGGCGAAAGGCGAACCATCCACGGCACCGGCTTCGGTCACATCCAATCCCTTGACCAGTCGCGCCGAAGCGGCACTCCAGCGCTGCAAGAGGGTAATAACTCGTTCGCGAGTGGCGCTCGGGTCGAGATCGAACGCGGCGAAATGCATCCGGTCCTGTGCCGGGGTGAGGATGCCCGCCTGATGCGCGCCGTAGAAGTCGGTGCTGCCGGCACCGATTACCCGAGGCGTCAACGCGGCGGCACCGGATGCTCCCGCTGCGATACCTACGGCACCTGCCGCGAGTGCGCCGAACAGACCGCGGCGGCTCACTCCGCGCCGGGGCTGTTCGACTTGCGGTGCGGAGTCGGCTTCGAACGAGTCGCGCTCAGACATGGTGTTTCTTCTTTCACACAGAGTGCACTAGCCCAGTACGACAGCGGTCAGCTGCGACAGCGGTTCAGCCAGCGCCGAAACACGGTCGTTGAGCGCACGCACTTGTTCGGTGCTGAGTTTGTCGTAGCTCATAAAGCCATCTTCAATTGAGCCGTATTTGGCAAGCTCGCTGTTGAGAGCCTTGAACTCGGCGTCAATCTGCTCAATGAGCTCGGCCTCGCCCTTTTCGATCGCGATATCACGCACGATGCCAAACGCCACCTCAGCTCCCTGCACATTCGCCTGGAAGTCGCTGAGGTCGGTGTGTGACCACCAGTCTTCTTCGCCCGTAATCTTGCCGGTGGCGACCTCATCCAGCAGCGAAATCGCGCCGTTGCTGATGTCGGGCAGCGTGAGTTCGAAATCATTAGAGTTGACGAGCTCGGCGAGGCGGTCGACATCGGCGATGAGCTGCTTACCAAACTCGGCGCGTTGCTCAGGAGTTGAGGGCTGCCATCCGGCGAGAGCGTCGGAG
The DNA here is from genome assembly GCF_963509965.1 of uncultured Gulosibacter sp. Taxonomy (NCBI): domain Bacteria; kingdom Bacillati; phylum Actinomycetota; class Actinomycetes; order Micrococcales; family Microbacteriaceae; genus Gulosibacter; species uncultured Gulosibacter sp. The sequence goes on along the minus strand of NZ_CAUPDE010000005.1, from coordinate 111,882 downwards.
TCGTCTGAGTTCTTGTCGCCGGGTGCGGGTGGCCAGAGGTCTTTTTCGATGCGGTGGAAGCCGGTCCATTCAAGACCCTCTTCGCGGGCGTCGACTTCGCGGTAGTCAATCTTCGGGTCGAGATCACCAAAGGCTTCGGCGGTGGGTTCGATGCGTTCGTACGGCACTCGTGCTGTCGCGTACAGTTCGCGGGCCCGCGCGTCGTCGCCCGAAACATAGGCGTCGACGAACTCTTTCACGAGCGGCTGTAGTTGCGAAACCTGGTCGCGAACGTAGGCCTTGTAGTTGGCGATGGCGGCCTCATGCTGCTCTGCTTCGGCACCTTCCAGCTGCACCTGTTCGCCCGACACCGAGAACTCGGCCTGCCCAACTCCGGCACCGATCATGCCCGGTTTGCAGGTGGTGAAGTAGTTGCCTGGCTGCAATTGCACGGTGAGTGTGCGGGATGAACCGGGCGCAATGTTCTCAACCTCACCAACGATGCGCAGACCGTCGTCGGCGAGCACATAGAACTCGGTGGTGCGTTCACCGGCGTTTGCGACTTCGAACACCACGGTGCCCGAAGTGGCGCTAGCAGCGCTGACCTTGCACTCGGTTTCGGTGCTGGTGACGCTGAATGTTTGTGAGTCGGCGGTGCTGTTTGCGACGCATCCCGAAAGCACGAGCGTACCGATGCCGAGCGTGGCGAAAGCAAGCGGGAGTGAACGTTGTTGCATGACGGATCAACCTTTGGTGAATGTGAGCACGAATGTGGATAGAGGGGTAAAAGTCTCTGGTGTCGTTCGAAGCTGGTGGCACGAGGCGGCACACACTGAACGTGGGGAAGTTAGGTGGCTGCCACCGGGGGAGCGGTGGCTTCGGTTGGGCGAGGCTTGCTGCCGCTGCGCCCAACCGCGCGGATAAATAGCGGCAGTGTGATGACGAGATAACCAGCCCAGGCAACTAGTTCGAGCTTGGTCATTTCGGGAGAGAGGCCGACGGTGCCTTTCAAGAACGCGCCGAGCACACCGTCGGGGGCGATGATGTGGGGGATGCGGAATGCCCAGGCAGCTTCACCAAACCAGCCGGCGAGCGCGGGGATGCCGGCAGGGGCGGCGATGAATGGTCCGGGAAGCACGGCTGCTTCTTGGAGGTCGTGGATTGCGTAGGCAACGACGCCCGCGGCCATGACCAGCAGCAGAGCGCCGGTGACGGTGAAGAATTTGTGTAGGTTGATTCTGAGCAGGCCACGCATAAGAAGGATTGCGATGAGCGCTGCGGTGACGATGCCGGCGACGGCGGCGATGAGCCCGCCCAGGGGGTCGCTTGACCGGGTGGTTGACCAGACAAACAGTGCGGTTTCGAGGCCTTCGCGGGCTACCGAAACTGTGGCCAGCGCGACGATGCCCCATCCCGACCCGTCAATTCGTGCATCCACCTGCTGCTCGAGTTGCTGTTTCGTTTCAGCGCGCCACCCGCGCGAATCATCCAGAAGACCATCCAGGTGACCATTGCGACCGCGAGCAGCGACAGTGTTCCGCCGATGATCTCTTGCGCCTGAAACGTGAGGCCATACGCGCCGAATGTGAGCACGAGGCCGATGATGAGCGATACGGCGATAGCGATGCCGACGCCGAGTGCGATGCGGCGCAGCAGGTCGCGGCGGCCGAGGCGGACCACATAAGCCGAAAGGATGCCGACAACAAGGGCGGCCTCGAGGCCCTCGCGAAGGCCAATTAGAAATGCAGCGGGCACGGTCAAACTCTTCCAACTCTGCAGGGTTTGCAGCAGACTAAGGTGAGCCTAACTTAGGTAAGGCTTACCTTGCAAACGAGGTGTCGGTGGTTCGCCGTGCGCGCGGCGCGCGCCGCTTCCCGCGGCCTTCCGCGGTCCGAGCCCGCGCGCTTCCACGCTCGTTTCACGCCGCTACGCTCACGCATCCCTCGCGCCCGCCTGTCCGCCTGCCCGCCGCGCACCCGCATCCAGTCTTCCCCGGGTTCTGTGTGGGTTCGCGTCATTTGTATGTGGCAGAGCACGCACATTTGGCCCGAACACACACAAATGAAGCGCGCTTGTCGGTGCTGCCGTGCGCTCGAGCCTTGCAGTCGCGTTGCACCGCACCAATCGCTACTTGTCGTGCTCGCATCGCGATCCGCGCCTCGCCACGCTCGCGCCTCTGCTTTCTCGGGTTCTGTGTGTGTCCGCGTCATTTGTATGTGGCAGAGCACGCACATTTGACGCGAACACACACAAATCCGGGGGAGAGCGGCGATGTTCTGTAGGCAGAGGGGATGCGCGCCACGCGCGCTCGCGCTAGCGGATGCTCACGCGCCCGGTGCCGGCCACGGTTTCGCCGATCACCGGGTAGCCGGGCACCTCGCCAATCACGAGCAGGCCGCCTGAGGTTTGCGCATCCGCCAGCAAAATCAAGTCGTTCTCGGTCACCGTCGCCGCGATATCAAGGTGCGGGCGCACCCAGTCGAGGTTGCGCCGCGAACCACCAGAAATGAATCCCTCGGCAATCGAGCGACGCGCAGCCTCCAGCGACGGCACCGCTGACCGGTCGATCACCGCATCCACACCCGAGGCGCGGCACATCTTGAACAGATGACCCAAAAGCCCAAAGCCGGTGACATCGGTGGCCGCCTTCGCCCCCGACTCAAGCGCCCTACGCGATGCCTCGGCGTTCAGCGTGGTCATCGCCTCGATCGCCTCGGGGAACACCTCGCCGGTCGACTTGTGCCGGTTGTTGAGGATGCCCACACCGATCGGCTTCGTAAGCGTGATCGGCAGGCCCGGCTCGGCAGCGTCATTGCGCAGCAGCTTATCGGGATGCGCGGTGCCGGTAACCGCCATCCCGTACACCGGCTCGGGGGCATCAATCGAGTGGCCACCAATCACCGGGCACGACACCTGCTTGGCCACATCGAGCCCGCCGCGCAGCACCTCGCGCATGAGCTCCATGGGCAGGGATGCACGTGGCCAACCCACCAGGTTGATCGCGACAGTTGGGGTGCCCCCCATCGCGTAAATATCCGAAAGTGCATTGGTGGCGGCAATGCGGCCCCAATCGTAGGCGTTGTCGACCACGGGCGTGAAAAAGTCGGCCGTGCTCAGCACCGCCAGCCCGTCTTGGATGCGCACAGCGGCGGCATCATCACCGTCATCGAGCCCGACGATCACACTGTCATAGTCTTGACCGGCAAGTTCGCTCACCACGTTTTCGAGTTCGCCCGGCGGGATTTTGCAGGCGCAGCCGCCGCCGCTGGCCGTGGTGGTGAGTCGCAGTGCGGATTCGTCATTGAACTGTGCAGTCGATTCCATGTGGCCAGCCTACCCACAGCCGACAACCGCGTCATGAAAGTTCTTTGCTGGTAAGTTGTCGCTCACTGGAGGCGTCTGGTGCCCTGGTGGGCCCCCCGGTCTTCAAAACCGGTGAGGCCGAGCAGCTCGGTCTGGCGGGTTCGATTCCCGTCCGCTTCCGCCACCTTGATGCGACCGTGCATCACAACTTGCCTGAAAGCAGCCCAGGTATCGCAACAAAGCAGGTGACATGACGCCCCCCGACGACCCGCGCCGACGCATCCCGCGCACCGACACGCTGCTCGCGCTACCCGAGGTGCGTGCTGCCGCAGCCGGGTTGGGTGAGCAGGTGCTGCGCGGGGTGATCCACGCCACCCAGCAGCGCGCCCGCCGCGGCGAAATCACGCCCGAGCAGGTTGCAGCCGAGGTCGTCGCTTCGATCGCGTCTACGCGCCCGGCCTCGCTGCGGCCGGTGCTCAACGCCACCGGGGTGATCGTGCACACAAACCTCGGCCGCGCACCGCTTTCGGCCGCTGCCACCACTGCGATTGTCGAAGCCGCCGGATACTGCGATCTCGAACTTGACCTCGCCACCGGCACCCGCTCGCGGCGCGGCGTGGGCGCGCGGGCGGCGCTCCTTGCCGCCTGCCCCGCGGCCGAGGACGCGCTCATCGTCAACAATGCGGCTGCAGCGTTGATGCTCGCCACCACCGCGCTCGCGGGCACCGCCGCTACCGACGAAAAAGCTGCCGGTGGCAAAGAAATCGTGCTCAGCCGCGGCGAGTTCATCGAGATCGGAGCCGGATTCCGCATCAGCGACCTGATCGCGGCAACCGGCGCGCGCATCCGCGAAATTGGCACTACCAATCGCACCCATCTGGCCGACTATGACGAGGCCGTCACCACTGAAACCGGATGTGTGCTGAAAATTCATCCGAGCAACTATTACGTCTCGGGGTTCACCAGCTCGGTCGAAACCTCGACCCTTGCCGAGCTTTGCCGCGATCGGGGCGTGCCGCTGATTGCCGATATTGGCTCGGGGCTGCTGGCGCCCGAACCGCGGCTACCGAACGAGCCCGATGCCACAACCGCACTGGGCGACGGTGCCGATTTGGTGATCGCGAGCGGTGACAAGCTGCTCGGCGGACCGCAGGCCGGGATTATTCTTGGCAAGCGTGAACTCATTGGCCGCATTGGCCGACATCCGATCGCTCGCGCGGTGCGCGCCGACAAACTCACACTGGCGGCCGTTGAAGCAACCGTCGCTGCCGGAACCTCACCGGTGCGCGAGGCACTGGGGGTGGATGCAGACCGGCTGCGGCAGCGCACCGAGCAGCTCGCCAGCCGCGTGACAGCCGCAATCGATACCGAAATCGTCATCATCCCGCACGACGGTCGCGTTGGCGGCGGTGGCGGAGTTGGGGTGCCGCTTGCGGGATGGGCGCTCGCGCTTCCCGAGGCCGTCGCCACACCGCTGCGCACCGGAACCCCGGCGGTGCTGCCGCGCAGTCACGATGGTGCCTGCCTGATTGATCTGCGCTGCATCCCCGCCGACCGTGACGCCGAGCTGGCTGACGCGATTATCGCCGCACTGCGGGCCCTGCCGTGACCGGGCGTTTTGTGGTCGCCACCAGCGGGCATGTCGACCACGGCAAATCGACCCTGGTGCGGGCACTCACCGGCATCGAACCCGACCGGCTGGCCGAAGAACGCCGTCGCGGACTCACAATCGACCTCGGTTTTGCCTGGTTTGAACTCGCCTCGGGCCGCTCGGTGGCATTCGTGGATGTGCCCGGTCACGAGCGATTTATCGGCAATATGCTCGCCGGGCTCGGCCCCGCACCGGTGGTGCTTTTCGTGGTCGCCGCCGACCAGGGGTGGCAGCCACAGTCGACCGACCACCTTGCCGCGGCGGTGGCGCTCGGCATCCGGCACGGCGTGGTGGCACTCACCCGCACCGACCTTGCCGACGACACACAGCTCGACACCACCACCGCGCAGGTGCGGCAACAGCTGGCGGCAACCGCGCTCGCGGATGCGCCGATCGTGCCGGTGTGCGCGCTGGACGGCAGCGGGCTACACGAGCTGCGCGAGGCACTCGATGCAACACTCGCGCAGCTACCTGAACCGGATGCATCCGCCCCGATAAGAATGTGGCTTGACCGGGCATTTACTATTTCGGGGGCGGGCACTGTGGTCACCGGCACGCTCGCCGAGGGAGCCCTCGAGGTTGATCAACAGCTTGAGCTGTGGCGCGGGGATGCAGATCCGGTGGCGGTGCAGGTGCGCGGCCTGCAGCGCGGCAAACACGACGAGACTCGAGTGACCGGTGTGAGCCGAGTGGCGGTGAATCTGCGGGGTGTCCCTTCTGGGGTCGCGGCACGCGGGCAGGCGCTCGTGACCCCGCAGCGTTGGTGGGCGAGCGACTCGGTGGATGTGCGTCGCGTCAGCGGGCCGGCGTTCGACGAGCTGCCGCGCGAGGTGATTGCCCACCTCGGCACCGCGGCAATTGAGGCGACCGTGCGCGAGTTCGGTGCCGAACATGCGCGGCTGCATTTTGCTGCCGAGTTGCCGCTGCAGATTGGTGACCGGCTCGTGCTGCGCGCACCGGGCGCGGCCGTGGGAATTGGCGGCGCGCTGGTGCTGGATGTTGACCCGCCGCAGCTGCGTCGGCGCGGTGCCGGCCGTCGCCGCGAGGCCGAACTTGCGGGTATGGCCGACACCGGGTCGATCGTGCACGAGGTGGCGCGGCGTGGTGCGATGCCGGCGGCGACGGTCGAACAGTTTGGCATCGAGGTGCCAGATGAACTTCCGAATGAGCTCGTGCGCATTGGTGCGTGGCTTGCCACCAAGGATGCGCTGCTGAGCTGGGCGCGGCAGCTGCGCAAACTCGTTGCCGATGACGCCGCAGCCGACCCGCTCAGCGTGGGTATAACCCGGGATGCGGCCGTGGATGCGCTGGCGGTTCCGAATGCGGAACTGCTGGGCGCGGTGGTACGGCTGGCAAAACTCGAGGTGCGTGACGGAAGAATCTGCGCCGCACAGCGCGCCGCCACACTCGGCCCCATCGAGGCGGCGGTGGCAAAACTTGAAACCCAGCTGCGCACGGCGCCGTTTGTGGCACCGGATGCAGACACTCTCGCAGCGCTCAAACTTGGGCGTCGAGAACTTGCGGCGGCTGAGCGTGCGGGGCGGCTGCTGCGCATCGCCGAGGGGATCGTGCTGCTACCGGATGCGCCGGCGCGGGCGGCAGCAATACTGCGCGAACTGCCGCAGCCGTTCACCGTCAGCGAGGCACGGCAGCGGCTCGACACCAGCCGACGCGTGGCGGTGCCACTTCTCGAGCTGCTCGACCGCCGCGGGCTCACCAGGCGTGTTGACGACACTCGGCGCACGGTGCGGTAGGGGGCGCGGGCCCGCCGCGCCGCGAACTAGCATTCGACGACGTTAACCGCGAGCCCGCCGAGCGCGGTCTCCTTGTATTTTGCACTCATATCGCGGCCCGTTTCGCGCATCGTGACGATCACATCATCCAGTGACACAAAGTGTGACCCGTCACCCATCATCGCCATTTTTGCCGCGTTCACCGCGGTGGATGCCGCAATCGCATTGCGTTCAATACAGGGAATTTGCACGAGCCCGGCAATCGGATCGCAGGTGAGCCCGAGGTGGTGCTCCATCGCGATTTCGGCAGCGTTTTCAACCTGCGGGGGAGTGCCGCCGAGCACCTGCGCGAGACCTGCCGCAGCCATTGCCGAGGCCGATCCCACCTCGCCCTGGCAGCCGACTTCGGCACCCGAAATGGATGCGTGGCGTTTAATGAGCCCACCGATTGCGGCCGCCGCGAGCAAAAAGTCGGCGATCACGGCCTGCTTTTCGGTCGCATCCCAATGTTTTGCACCGGGCAAATAGTGGGTGGCATAGAACAGTACGGCCGGAATAATTCCGGCGGCGCCGTTGGTTGGGGCGGTCACGATGCGCCCGCCCGAAGCGTTTTCTTCATTGACTGCGAGTGCCACGAGATTCGTCCACTCCTGCCAGAACCGTTCTTCGCGGTGGGGATCAAGCTGGCGCAGGCGCGTGTGCCATGCCGGTGAGCGGCGACGCACCTGCAGGCCACCCGGAAGCGCTCCGCTGCGGCGGATCGCCGAGTCTTTGCACGCCTCCATCACCTCCCACAGTTCACTCAGGCGCGCCCGCACCTCGGATTCGGGTCGGGATGCGCACTCGTTCGCCAGCATGAGCTCGGCAACCGACATGCCTGTTTCATCACAGGCTTGCAGCAGCTCCGCACCAGAAGTGAACGGATGCGGGACGGCGACGGCAGCGTCAGCTGCGGCATCCTGGCCTTCGAGTTCGACCGCACCGCCGCCGATCGAGTACCAGGTCTGCGTGAGCAGTTCGGTGCCGTCGGCACCCACCGCAGCTAACCGCATCCCATTGGTGTGCCGCGGCAGGATGGTGAGAGGGCGCAGCACAATATCGTCGACGCCAAGCTTGATGGGCACCGACGCCTGCCCGAGCTGTTCGGCAACGCGCACGATGCCGGTGCTGTGCTGGCGCTCGCGAGCCGCGTCAGCCTGGTCGGGGAGTGTTGCGGAGGGGTCGTATCCTTCCAGTCCCAGCAGCACCGCCTCGAGGGTGCCGTGGCCCTTACCGGTGGCTGCGAGCGAACCGAACAGGTCGATGCGGATTGTGGCGAGGCTGGCGAACCGGTCGTCGTTGACCAGGGTTTGCACAAATGCGCGCGCGGCCCGCATTGGGCCGACAGTGTGTGAGCTTGAAGGTCCCAGACCGATCTGAAACAGCTCAAAGCAGCTGATATTCACGGGCAAGATGCTAAACGGCGCGGTTGCCTGCTTGCTGGGCTATTGCTGGGGTTTGGATGCTCGCAGCGGATGCGTTTGCTGCCGGGCGAGGCTGCCTGTTTTGGGTCGGATTCGTCATTGTGTGGATGCGCACGCTCGGGTATAGTTGTCAGCTGGCTCACTTGGGTTCCCCTCGGGTGAGACCGTGGCGAGTTGCTGACCAGCAGCGCTTGCTGCAGACAAGAGATCTTGGGCGACGCTTCCCGGCGTCGCGGTATTGAAGGAGAAACCATGGCAGCAGTGTGCATGGTGACGGGAACCACCCCCGGTTTCGGTCACAACGTATCCCACTCGAACCGCCGCACCAAGCGTCGGTTCGACCCGAATATCCAGAAGAAGACGTACTACGTGCCGTCGCTGAAGCGTAAGGTGACCCTCACGCTCTCGGCCCGTGGCATCAAGGTCGTTGACGCCCGCGGCATCGACGCGGTGGTTGCCGACCTGATCAAGAAGGGTGTGAAGCTCTAATGGCGAAGAAGTCACAGGACGTCCGTCCCATCATCAAGCTCCGCTCGACCGCGGGTACCGGCTACACCTACGTCACGAAGAAGAACCGTCGGAACACCCCCGACCGCCTCGTGCTGAAGAAGTACGACCCGGTGATCCGCAAGCACGTTGAATTCCGCGAGGAGCGATAGATCATGGCGAAGAAGAGCAAGATTGCAAAGAACGAGCAGCGCAAAGAAATCGTTGCCCGCTACGCCGAGCGTCGCGCACAGCTGAAGAAGCAGCTCATCGACCCGAACGGCACCGACGAGTCGCGCGAGGAGGCCCGCGTGGCACTGCAGAAGCTGCCCCGCGACGCTTCGCCGGTGCGCGTGCGCAGCCGCGACGCCATCGACGGCCGTCCCCGTGGTGTGCTCTCGGAGTACGGCATCTCGCGTGTCCGTTTCCGCGAGATGGCGCACCGTGGCGAGCTGCCCGGCATCCGCAAGTCGAGCTGGTAAGCACCGCTTTTTAACTCACGCACGAGCCGCATCCTTTTCTCTTGGGGATGCGGCTCGGCGCGTTTCCGCGGCGCCGGCGCGTTGCGTCGCTGCGTTCCGCCCGCCCACCCGCCGCGCCGCGTCCCCGCTGCGCTCGCGTCGCCGTGCCACGTTTCTGCGGGATTTGTGTGTCTCTGCGTTCAATGTGTGTGCTCTGCCACATACAAATGACGCGGACACACACAAATGGTGGGATGAGCGGGGGCGCGAGGGCGGCGCGCACGTGCACGCAGCGAGAACGCGGCGTCGCGCCCTCGATGCTCAAGCGCACGCGCACCCGGAAAACGGCGAAGGCCGCCCCAAACGGAGCGGCCCACGCGGTCAGCAGCAAAAACTACTTCACAGCGTTCTTGAGCTTCGAACCAGCCGAGATCTTGACGCCCTTCGAAGCGGGGATCTGGATCTCTTCCTTGGTGCGCGGGTTGCGGCCCACGCGAGCGGCGCGCTGGGTCTGCTCAACCGAAAGCCAGCCGGGGATGGTGACCTTGGTGCCCTCAGCAGCGTGCTTAGCGAACTGCTGGAACAGCGCGTCGAGCACACCGTTCACGGTGGCCTGGCTCTGGCCGGTCTCAGCTGCGATCGCTGCGACGAGGTCGGTCTTGTTAACGGTTGGCTTCTTCTCTGCCATGGGGTCCTCCTGGGAATCCTGCGTCCACGGATGCGGTCGCAATCCGGGTTAGGTTAGGTCGTGCCCGGCACTCATCTGTGCAGCGCAACGTCGCCAAACTAGCACCGATCACGCGAGTTGCTTGTGTTTTAGCGGGTTTTGGATGAATTTTGTCGCGATTTTCGGCAATCTCCCGGGTAAATCGCCCGAAAACCGTCGAAATCGGCCATAAATAGCGGCACTGCCGGCCTCGAAATCGGGAGCCAGGGATGCGTGGGTCGTTCTGTTGGTGAGGGGGACGGTTGCGAATGTGAATGGGCTGGTGCCAGGGATGCGTGGGTGGTTCTGTTGCTGAGGGTCGGTTACGAATCCGAGCGGCCCGGCGCCGGGAATGCTGGGCACTCGGTCTTGAGTGCCTGTACCAGACCGAGCGCGTCCATCTAGCGTCAAGGATGCGCGCCAACCTGTCGATGAGCGCATGCCACCGGCCGCCTGCCGGGAATGCGCGGGCCGACTAGGCTGGTAGGCACCATGTCAGTAGCGGATGAGCGCCTGGGGCGCACGCGCGTTCAGCGCAAAGGATCGGGCCTCGATGAGGCGACGCTGAATCGCGTCAGCCAGGCAGGGTGGTCGCCGCTCACCCGGGATCTCATCGTGTGGGGCCCGGCGGCGCTGGTTGCGGTTGCTGCTTTTGCCACCGTCGTCGGTCTGCTCATCGGTGGCGCTGCAGACCCGCTGCAGGTGGGTGATCCGGGCCCGGTGGTTCGCTGGGGCCTGCCTTTTGCGCGGCTGCTTTATAACCTCACCGCCTCGCTGACCATCGGCGGTTTGGTGGTGGCGATGTACTGTGCCAGCCGATCCGAACCCGAATATGAGCGGGCGATGCAGCTCGCCCAGGGCGGTGCGGCGGGATGGACGCTCGCGACGATGTTCGCGGCGGTGATGTCATACCTGTCGATCTCGGGGGTTCCGTTCTCGACTTCGGCCGACTTCGGCGCTGGCCTGTGGTATTTCATGCGCGGGCTTGAGGCGGGGCAGCAGTGGCTGCTCAACACCGTCATGGTGCTGATTTTGAGCATCGCGGTGTTCGCCACCCGCAGCCGCTGGGGCACCTGCCTGAGCACGCTCTACGCGCTGTTGTGCCTGTGGCCGCTGGCCGCGCAGGGCCACGCTGCCGGCGCCTCGAATCACATCACCGCGGTGGGCGGCATCACGCTGCACTACACCGGTGCGGCAGTGTGGCTCGGTGGGCTTGTTGCGGTGGGTGTCGTGGCGGCACTCGCGCCCGCGCCGCGTCGTCTGCCGCTGCTTGAACGCTATTCATCGCTGGCCCTGGTGGCGTTTATTGTGACCGCCACAAGCGGTGTGGTCGCCACGTTCATTAACGTCGGTGATCTTTCGCGCCTGTTCACCACCGGATACGGCACGCTCATTTTGATCAAGACCGCGCTGCTGGTCATCCTGGGGATTTTTGGTGCCGCTCAGCGGCGGCGATTCATTGACCGGATGCGCGCGAATCTTGCCGAGGGCAACACCAGCAGGCGCCCGTTCGCCTGGCTGATCGCGGCTGAGATGCTCGTGATGGGTGCGGTGGCCGGTGTGGCCGCGGCACTGGGACGCACCGCATCCCCGCAGCCGCAGCTGACCGCTGACCAGCTGGATTCGCCCACGCCCGCTCAGCTGCTCAGTGGCGACCGAATGCCGCCAGAGTTTGAGTTTTCGAAGCTGTTCACCGTGTGGAATCTCGAGCCGGTGTGGACCACGCTCGTGGTGATGGGGCTCATCTACTATGTGCTGGGCGTGCGCCGGCTGCGCAAGCGCGGCGATGATTGGCCGCTGTGGCGCACGGTTTCAGTGTTTATTGGCGGCCTCATCCTGCTTTATAACGTGAACGGTGCGCTGTTTGTTTACGGCCGCTTCCAGTTCTCGTTCCACATGACCGAGCACATGATCCTGTCGATGATCATCCCAATCTTCCTCGTGCTGGGTGCCCCGATGACGCTGCTGCTGCGCGCGGTAAAGCCGCGTTCGGATGGTTCGATGGGGATGCGCGAGTGGATGCTGTTGCTGGTGCACTCGAAATACGCGGCTTTTTTTTCGCATCCGATTGTGGCGGGTGTGAACTTTGCGATCGCCCTGCTCACGTTTTATTACACCCCGCTTTTTCGCTGGGCGGTCACCGACCACGTTGGCCACATGTGGATGGTCGCGCACTTCCTCATCGTCGGTTACCTGTTTGTGGAGTCGCTCATTGGTGATGACCCGAGCCGCACCCGCGCTCCGCACGCGATGCGGTTGATTTCGCTGGTGCTCGTGATGACCTTCCACGCCTTCTTTGGTCTTGCGGTGATGGTCGACACGAACCTGCTGGTTGCCGACTGGTTTGGTGTGACCGGCCGCACCTGGGGCCCGGCGACGGCGCTTGAGGATCAGCAGATCGGCGGCGCTATTGCGTGGGGTCTTGGTGAGTTCCCGACGGTGATGCTTGCGGTGCTCGTTGGGGTGCAGTGGGCGCGTATCGACACCAAGCGGGCCCGCACCTACGACCGTCGTGCCGCGCGCGATGAGGATGCCGAGCTGGCTGCCTATAACGCCCAGTTGCAGGCGCTTGCTGACCGTGAGGCAAAGTCGGAATGACGGTTCAGCTCACCCCTGAACAGCAGGGCGTGTTCGACGCGATTGAGAACACCACCGAGCATCTGTTTGTGACTGGCCGGGCCGGCACGGGCAAGTCGACGCTGCTCAATCATCTTTCGTGGCACACGCAGAAGCAGCTGGTTATTTGTGCGCCCACCGGGGTTGCGGCGTTGAATGTTGGTGGGCAGACGATCCACTCGCTGTTTAAGTTGCCGATCGGGGTGATCGGTAACCAGCCGATTGAGCAGCCGCGCGAGGTGCGCAAGCTGCTGCAAAAAATTGACACGCTCGTGATCGATGAGATTTCGATGGTGTCTGCCGACCTGCTGGATGCAATCGACCGGTCGCTGCGGCAGGCTCGTCAGCGTCGCGCCGAGCCTTTCGGCGGGGTGCAGGTGGTGATGTTTGGTGATCCGTTCCAGCTGGCACCGGTGCCGCCGTCGGATCCGCAGGAACGGGCATGGGTTGAAAAAAACTATCGTTCGATGTGGTTTTTTGATGCGCATGTGTGGCGGGAGGCCGAGATGCGCATCCACACCCTGCGAGAAATTCACCGGCAGCATGACGAGGAGTTTCGTCAGCTGCTGACGGCGGTGCGGTATGCGCGGGTGACGGCGCCGATGGCGCAGCGGCTCAACGAGGTGGGGGCGCGGCAGGCTCCGCAGGACGGCATCATCACGCTTGCCTCGCGCAATGCGACGGTGAGCCGTATTAATGCGCGCGAGCTGGCGCGGCTGCCGGGCCAGTCGATGACCGCCGAGGCTGAGATTGTGGGTGAGTTCACCGGGCGCGCGTTTCCTGCCGATGAACGGCTTGAAATCAAAGAGGGTGCGCAGGTGATGTTTTTGCGCAACGATCCGGATCAGCGCTGGGTGAATGGTTCGGTGGGCACGGTTTCGCGTATTAAGCGCACCGTTTATGTTGAGGTTGACGGTGAGGAGCACGAGGTCGAGCCGATTGTGTGGGAGAAGCTGAAGTACAGCTACGATCCGGGCACCAATGAGCTGTCACGGGATGTGATTGGCGAGTTTCACCAGTTCCCGCTGCGGTTGGCGTGGGCGGTGACGATTCACAAGTCGCAGGGGAAGACCTATGACCGGGCTGTGGTTGATTTGGGTGCCCGCGCGTTTTCGCCGGGGCAAACCTATGTGGCGCTGTCTCGCATCCGATCGCTTGACGGGCTGTATTTGACGCGCCCGCTGCAGCCGAACGATATTTTTGCGGATGAAAACGTGCTGCGGTTTATGCACGAGGTGGCCGAGGCGCAGCGTGCGGCTGCAGCGAATGAGCTGCTGCTGGCCAACCCGGACGGCACACCCGGGATCAAGCGCGACTAAGCGCCGTTCACCGCTGAGCGAAAGTGGTTCGGCGATTGGAATGGGTGCGTAGTTGTCTACTTGGTAGATTGCGGCTGACATCTCAGGGTCAGTCCCAAACTTCTCCCTAAATCGTTGCGAGAATCCTTCGGGTGTATCTCCATGGTTGATAAAGAACTCTCCAACGATGTCTGAGTTCTCGTATCGATACCCCACGAGTGTTAAGTTGGTGTTCGTGAGTTGAGGTGTGATTGCGCGAAGTTGCTGTGGCGATACATGCTTATCAAGTTCAACATAGTGCAATGTTGCACCGGTATATGTGGCTGGGATAGGTTCGGTTGCGACGATCAAACCCGTGATTGGCGCCTCAGCGGTTAGGGGTGGGGTTACGCTAACTACCGTCATGGTGGGCCTGATTCGCGGTTTCGTTTGTATTCAGCGCAATAATGAAGAAGGACAGCACGCCAAGTGCCATCGGTAGGAGCTGGAAAGTTAGGTTGAAGTCGCTGAGTCGCTCGTTCAATAGAACCGTGTCACCATTTGGTGTGATTTGAAAATATTTACAGTTTGCGCCGAGTGGAAATAATGAAAGCTCGCTTTTGATGTCTATGTTTTCATGGATGCCTTCGGGTGCATAATTCGGACATCTGTGTATCTCCATTCCTATCGAATTAACCAGGTACAGTGCAAGGCTGATTGCGCCGAGTATCGCGGCGGTGAGCATTACCGCTAGTCGTATTCTCTTTTTGTGTTGCATATGAAAATCTCCTACATCACTGTAGTCAGCGCGGCGTACTAGTGCGGTTTGATGAACGGCCGGATCGCGCGTTCGAGCTGCGCGACGGGTGCATCCACGCCGAGCACCTGCGACCAGGCCGTGACATATTCTTCAAAGTAGCGGTGGGCGTGCCCGCCGGGGCTGGCGAGCGAAAGCGGCATATCGGCCGAGATCTGCCAGAACGACACCCACGGCCACCAGCGCATCCGGTCGGTGACATCGTGCCCGTGCGGTTCTTCAAACCACACCGGTTGTTTCCAAATGAGTGACGGATGCCACCACACCACCGGGTCGCTCGGGTGCTGCAAGAAAATGGTGCGGCTCTTGCCCCACGGTGCATAGGGTTCACCGGATGCGTTGTGCGTCACGTCACCGGGGCGGTTCGAAAACCGAATGAGGGCACCGTTGCCGATATCGGGCCGAATATAGGGCGAGCCCGGGTTGCGTGCCTCGGTGAGCTCCTGCCAAATGGGGGAGAACTGCGGGGTGCCGGCCCATACTGAGCCGGCGAGTGAGTTGACCATATCGGTGGCGTCATCAAAGGCCGACAGCCCACCGAATGCGCCGAGTGATTCGCCCGACATATAGAGTTTCGGCCGTCGCTCGGGCGGCAGCGTGTCGAGGTGGGCGCGCACTTCGCGATAGAGCGACTGTGCGGTCAGCTGCGGTGAGCGCCGGTCGACGATCAGTGCCAGGGCGCTCGTGAGCACGGTGTATTGCATCGAAACCATCGCGCAATTACCACGTGTGAGGTATTCGATTGCAGCCATCGACCAGTCGTTGAGCCAGCCGGTTCCGGTACCGACAAAAATCACCAGGTGGTCGCGGTCGAATCCGCCGGCTTGGTCGAGTTCTTTCACGGCACGTTTGGCGGCGGCGGGGATGCTTAGGCGTGGCGAAAGGCCGATATAGGCGCGCACCGGTTCCATCGCTGGCTCATTCCAGAACGCTGCAATATCGGCACGGCGGGGGCCGTCAGAGGCGATGGCGCGGCCGTGGCGGCCCAGCCCACCGTAGCTTTCGAGGGAGGTGCGCGACCCCGAGCGTTCGGGTTCGGCGGGCGGCACCCGCCCCGGTAGCGGGAGGAGGTTCTTTAGTTCGGCGGCTGCCTGCACCCGGTTGAGCACCTGTGAGCGGATCAGGTACCGGCTGATGCCGTAGATGAGTGTCGACACCACGAGGAACCCCGATAGCGGGGCTGCCAGTGCTGGGGCGATGCGGCGGATGAGGGCGCGGGTGCGTGCCGACGATACGTGCATGAGCCGCACGAATCCAACTGCCATGGCGGTGTTTGCGGTGCCGAGCAAGAAGCCGCCGACCTGCTCGAGGTTGCTCTGGGGCTTTTGTTGCACGAGTTTGGCGATTTCACGCTGACGTTCGCTGGCGTTAACCAGCGCCATTCCGGTGCCGGCGGCGAGTGTCGAGAGCATCACGGTTTGGGTGATGCGCTCGGCGGTGGCGCTTCGCAGGCTCGGGATGCGGTAACCGTTGCGGCGCAGGGCGTTGCGCACCGTTCGGGCACCTGAACCGATGGCGTAGCCGTACATTTGCGAGAGGCTGACGCTGCCGGCGGTGGTCCACCACCGTCGCGGCAAAAAGCTTGGGCCGAGTGCGATCCACGAAGCGATTTGGCCGCCCACGAGCCCCCACCAGTTGGGAAGCAGTGGCGATACGCGGCGTGCGAACTGCCTCGGGTCTGACCGCTCGGGGTGTGTTGCCGGTTCTGAGTGTTCGGGTGTTGTGTTTTGGGTGTGGTGCGATTCGCGGTGCGGTCGAGGTCGGCGCGCGAATCGAAGCATGCGCTCCATTATTCATGAGCTGGGCGAACGGTGCCGAGGCCGCCACGGCGCAGCCTGGTTGCGGAGCGCATCCGGCAAGTTTCGTGGTGAGGGTTCAATGTCGAGCCTGTGCGCGATGCTGAGAATCTGCGGTGCATCCGGTCGCTGCTCTTGCACTGATACATGCGTATGAATAGGTTGTACCTGCAATCAATTTACGCGATGGAGGACTGATGACCACAATTGAAGGCCTGACCGCAGGCACGTACACGATCGACCCGACCCACACCGAGATCAGCTTCTCGGTGCGCCACCTCGCTATCTCGAAGGTGCGCGGCAAGTTCCAAACGTTTGCCGGCACGGTCGAAATTGCTGATCAACTCGAAGACAGCACCGCATCCGCCACAATTGACGTTGCCTCAATCGACACCAACCAGAAACAGCGTGACGAACACCTGCGCGCCAGCGACTTCCTCGACGTTGCACAGTTCCCCGAAATGACCTTCAAATCAACCAGCGTTGCCGTTGATGGCGATGAGCTCACTATCGTCGGCGACCTCACTCTGCGCGGTGTCACCAAGCCGGTAACCCTCAACGCCGAGTTCGGTGGTGCCACCGTCGATGGTTTCGGCAACAGCAAGGTCGGTTTCGAAGCCACCGCAAAGATCAACCGGCAAGACTTCGGCGTGACGTGGAACGCGCCCACCGAGGCCGGTGGCCTGACCCTGGGCGATGTGATCACCGTCACCATCGACGCACAGCTCACCAAGAACAGCTAACCCTCGATAAGCGCAGCGGGCGGCCGGAACATTCCGACCGCCCGCTGCCCGTTTTGCGCCACCGAAGCTACAGCAGGATGTAGTAAATCACCGCCAAGACGACGGGCAACACGATGCCGACAGTGGCGATAGTGATGCGACCGCGACGGGGAATCTTGGGCCGGGTGGCCAGAATAATGACAACTGCCGCCAGCACCGGCGTGAAAATCACGATCAGTGTCGACGTCATCGACATGGTGCGTTCATTGCATTCGGCCTCGGTTGCACATCCCGCATTGAGCGACATGATGCCCGCATACATGGCGAAGGTGCAGACAAAACTCGATATCGCCGCAAAAATTGAGCGCAATATGATCGGGTCAAACTCGGGCAGCCCCGAGATACGGTGCGCGGCGCGATCGTGAGCGAGTTCGGATGCATCGTCGGGTACGACGAAATCATCCGGCAGCGGAGTGAGATCGTCATCATCGGTCATGCCCTAACCATACGACCGATCTGTGGCCGGCGGCATACAGCAAACTAGCGCCAAGGCCCCGCACCGCGGTCGGTTCCCCGCGCCGAGAACGAACCGGTCACCCTGAAGTGAAGGCGGAGATGATCGCGTGCGTGTTCGCTATTCGATAACCCTCTCGCGCAATTGCCCCCGAACCTGGCACCATTGGCTCACGTGACTAGCTCCCGCATCCAACCGCAGCGCAGCCAGCCGACCTACCGGTCACGACTGGCGTTACTGGGTCTTGCCCTGATGCTTATTGCTGGGATGCTGGCCGGTTGTGTTGGCGGCAGCCAACCCGGCCCCACCGCGCTGCCCCTGCGCCCCACCGTCACCGCCGACTTCAGCACCGACGAGCTGCAGCAGGGCCTCGAAGAAATTGTTGCAGCGGGTGCACCCGGCGCGGTGATTGAAGTGCGCGTGGGCGACCGAGTGTGGAGCTCGGGTGCGGGCGTGGCATCGCTGCGATCAGAACTGCCCGCCCGCCCAGCACAAACCTTCCGCGCGGCCAGCCTCACCAAGCCGATGCTCGCCGCAATAGTGTTGCAGCTGGTCGACGAGGGCCAGCTCTCGCTCGATGATCCGTTCAACGACTACTTCCCGCAGCTGCTGAGCGATGCCCCCAAACCGGTGACCATTCGCCAGCTGCTGCAACACACCTCCGGGCTCTACGACTACATCGAACAGCTCGGGCTCGAAAACCTCGAACGCATCCCCGACACGCTCGCCACCCCGCACAAACCCGAAGAGCTTCTCGAGCTCGCCACCAAACGGGGCTGGCGGTCAACGCCTGGCACCGAGTACTACTACTCGAACGCCAACTACATTGCGCTGTCGATGCTGGTCGAAAAGCTCGACGGGCGGCCGCTGTCTGAATCGCTGCGCGTGCGCATCACCGAGCCGCTGGGATTAACCGCCACCCGCATCCCGGAAGGCACCGGGCTAAGCGGTGATTACCTGAGCGGCTATTTCACCGAGCAAGGCCTCAGCATTGAGGTGACAAAACAGGATGCGTCACTGTGGGCGGGTGCCGGCGGTGTCGAATCGAATGTGAGCGATATCAACACTTTCATGCGCGCACTCATGAGCGGCGCGGTGGTGCCGCCCGAACTGCTGGCCGAAATGACCGAGCTCAGCGGTGACGGTTACGGGTTGGGGCTGCAGGGCCGCGCCGATAGCTGCCCCGATCGGGCTCCCGTCTATCTGCCGCTGGAGATTGCCGATGCTGGCGATGAACATTCGCCGCAACCAACTTCGATGCCGCAGGGTGAATCGACACCCACAGCTGCCGCGGCCCAGCTCGGTGCCAACACTCCCAAAGCAACCGAGGGCGGTGAAGTGCAGATCGGCGAGGCCGGTGTGGTGTACGGGCACCTCGGCTCTGGGCTTGGGTATCGGGCGCTGACATTCACGAGCCCCGACGGCGCCCGCCAGGTGACGATCGCCTGGAACGGGTCGCCCGCAAACTACGGGGATGATCCGCGGCTCGACATCGTGTATGAGCTCGCTGATAAAGCGCTCTCGGTCGACTGCTAGCCGGATGCGCGCATCCGGTTAGAAAATCATCGGCCGGTCGTCATCGAGCTCGGTTTCGATATCGAGCTCAACCACCACCGGCACGTGGTCGCTGGGGCCGTCACCCTTGCGCTCATCCCGCACAATTTCACCGGCGGTCACCAGCTGGTCGAACTCGGGCGTCCCGAGAATGAAGTCGATACGCATCCCCTCGTTTTTCGGGAAGCGCAGCTGCTGGTAGTCCCAATAGGTGTAGCCCGCAACGCCGCGCGAGCGCAGCGCATCCACGAACCCATCCTCGAGGAAGGCGTTGAATGCGGCGCGCTCGGGTGCCGAAACATGCGTGCGCCCCTCAAACGCCGCCATATCCCACACATCGATATCGAGCGGGGCGATATTGAAATCGCCCATGAGCGCCAGCGGCGCCCCCGGATGCGCGGCGCGCCACTGCTGAATATGCGCGCGCAGCGCCGCCAACCACTCGAGTTTGTACTCGTAGTGCGGGTCGGTGAGTTCGCGACCGTTCGGCACATACAGCGACCAGACGGTCACACCCTCGATCTGAGCGGCCAACGCCCGCCCCTCGAGCGGCAACTCACCATCAGCACCCGGCTTACCCCAGCCGGGCATGCCCGCAAACCCATCGGTGATCTCGTCGATCGGCAGCCGCGATGCAATCGCCACACCGTTCCACTGGTTCAGCCCTCGGGCAATGACCTCGTAACCGGCTCGCTCAAACGGTTCGTAGGGGAACTGTTCGGGTTTGCATTTGGTCTCTTGTATCGCGAGCACATCAATATCGGCTCGCGTGATGAAGTCGACAACCCGGCCGACACGGGTGCGGATGGAGTTCACATTCCAGGTAGCGATGCGCATTGCTCCACCGTACCTGTCACACGGTGCCGAAGTTCCGACATACACTGGCGAGGTGACTGACGCGCGTGCATCCCTCATCGAACTCATCAAGTCGGAGGCTGTTTTCCACGGTGACTTCGTGCTCACCAGCGGTAAGCGAGCCCCCTACTACATCGATCTGCGCAAGCTCTCACTCGACCACCGTGCCGCACCACTGATCGGCGATGTGCTGCTCAGCCTGATGGCCGAGTTCGGTGAGGTTGCTGCTGCCGGTGGCCTCACCATGGGTGCCGACCCCCTCGCCAATGCGGTGCTGCACCGCTCGGTTGCCGCAGGCAAACCCATCGACGCGTTCGTCGTGCGCAAAGAACCGAAAGACCACGGCCGCGGACGCCAGATCGAGGGTGCTGAGGTTGCGGGTAGGCGCGTCATCGTGCTCGAAGACACCTCCACTACGGGCGGCTCGCCACTGAAAGCTGCCGAAGCGCTCGAACGGGCCGGCGCCGAAGTGGTTGCGGTGTGCACTATCGTCGACCGCGCCACCGGCGCGGGCGAGCGCATCGAAGCCGCTGGATACCCCTACCGTGCCGCCATCACGCTCGACGACCTCGGCCTGCCGCCGATCGAATAGCGTCCGCGATGCCCGAAGCGTCGGTTCAGCGCAACAAGCCGCAGCGAACCCGGTGGCTGCTCATTGGCGTTGCCATTTTCGTGCTCGCGGTGGTGGCCGGGCGCTTCTTGGCGACCCGTTTCATCCTCACCACTGCCGAGCCGGCAACTCCAACCCCCACCGCCACCACAATCGCCGAGCTGACCACACCCACCTGCCTGGATGCACCGCTGACCGAGCTGCCGGATGCGTTTACGCCGGTCGATTGTTCCGGCTCGCATCACACCGAACTGGTGGCGCTGGTTTCGGTTGCCGACGCGTTCGAACTCGAAGACGAATACGAGCGGCCACGCGACGAACTGCTCTCAGCCCACGCCATGCTCGCCTGCCAGCAGGCGGATGTCTTCGACGGGGTGAGCGACGGGCGGCTCGCCGAAGTGGAGATTGTGGCCGTGTGGCCCAGCAAAAAACAATGGCAGCAGGGGATGCGTCACTATGCCTGCTTTGTTACCGCCGATACTCCGTGGCAGGGCGCGTTCAGCGAATAGCTACTGTTGCGGCAGGCGCCAGCCGTGCACATGCTGCAACACCCATGCATACATCGTCGCGGATGCGGCAGCCCCGACGTTGATCGAGCGGGTCGACCCGTACTGCGTGATTGCCACGCACAGATCAGCGGCAGCCAGCACTTCGGGCGAAACCCCCGGCCCCTCCTGCCCGAACACCAGCACACAATCACGCGGCAGCGGCACCGTCTCAAGCGGCACCGAACCGGGCACATTGTCAACCGCCACGATCGCGAGACCGCGCTCACGCATCCTGGCCACAAAACCATTAACCTCGGGATGGTGATGCACGTGCTGGTAGCGGTCGGTCACCATCGCACCGCGACGATTCCACCGCCTATTCCCAACGATGTGCACCGCCGCAGCCCCGTAGGCGTTAGCTGAGCGAACAATCGAACCGATATTGAAATCGTGCTGCCAGTTCTCTACCGCAATTTCGAACGGGTGGCGCTCGCGGTCGAGTTGTTCGACGATCGCGGCCATCGTCCAGTAGCGGAAACGGTCAACCACATTGCGGCGATCACCCTCGGCTAGCAGCTGCCGGTCGTAGCGCGCATCGTCGGGCCAGGCAGCCTCACCGCCCGGCCACGGGCCAACACCAACCTCGGTTTCGGTCGAGTCGTTCATAGCTGCAGACTACGGCAGCAGGTCGTTGCGATAGGCGGCGGCGCAGTCGATCTCACCCGAGATGAGCTTCGCGGCGGGCATAAACTCGCACATCCGCTGCCAGGTTTCAACGTCGTTGTGCAGCAGCGGCTGCCCGGCCACCGGCTGCATGAGTTCATTCGTTGCCTGCAGTGTGGCCAGCGCATTCTCGCGCGCATCCTCGCTCGAGAGCGTCGGAATGTATTTGGCGGCAATCTCGACGGCCTCTTCGGGATGCTCGATGGTGTATTCCACGCCGCGCTGAATGGCCGCGAGAGCGGCGCTAACGTCATCACCGCGCGAATCAAGCACGCTGTGCGAGGCGCCGATGGCGGGGCCTACCAGCTGCGGTGCATCCGGGTCGACCGCCGCGATCGTGCGCACCTTGAAACCGGCCGCTTCGAACTGCACGGCATCGTTGTTTTGGAAGCCCATGACCGCATCCACCTTGCCCGAGGTGAGTGCCGCTTGCTGCGTGTAGCCGATGTGCTCAATCTGCACCTGGTCGCTATCGAGGCCAGCATCGGTCAGCAATGCCTGCAGCGCGAACCAGGTTTCGCCATAGGGGCCCGGCACCCCAACAGAATGACCGGCGAGATCGGCCGCCGATTCGATGGGCGAGTCGGCCGGCACAATCAGCACCGCCGGATACTCGGTGTAAAGCGTGCCAACAGCAACCACCGGAACTCCCCCCGCAGCACCCTGCAAGATTTCATCGCCGGCGGCATAAACGAGGTGTTCGCTGCCCCCCTCGAGCGCACCGAACAGCGCCTCGCTCTCACCGTGGTGACGCAGCTGCACGTTCACCCCGGCCTCATCGAAATAGCCGAGTTCTTGCGCCACATAGATCGGCGCGAACTGAATATTCGGCGTGTAGGTGAGGCCAATGGTCAGCTCATCGTTAGAAGCGGGCGCAGCGCAGGCCGAGAGCGTGAGCGCGACAGCTGCGGCAGCAACGGTGGCAATCAAATTACGGATGCGGCGATGGATGCGAATCATGCGGGTTTCCTTTTAATGCGGGTTTGAGAGAGCGATTCGAGGATGCGGAGCACAAGAAACAGGCCGACAGCCAGCACCACGAGCATGATGAGCGCGCAGAACAGGCCCTCGGTGTCGTTGGCGTCGCGGTAGAGGGTGAGCAGCAGCCCCAGGCCGTGACCGCCCATAGTGAACTCACCCACCACGGCGCCGGTTACCGACAGGGCCGCACCGGCACGCACACCGGCGAGCACGCTCGGCAGCGCCAGGGGCGCTTCAACCCAGCGCAGCGACTGCCAGCGGCTGGCCCCGTCGAGGCGGGCAGCTTCGAGCACCTCACCAGGAAGCGACCGCACACCGAGCACGGTGGTAATGAGCATCGGGAAGAACGCCACGATGGCGCAGAGGATGGCGATGGGTGCGAGCCCGTAGCCGATCCACAGTGCCAGCAGTGGCGCCACCGCCACCGCCGGAATTGCCTGCGAAGCAGTGATGTACGGGGTGAGGGCAAGGTCGGCCCAGCGCACGCGGGCAATCAGGTAACCAAGCGGAACTGCGACCAAAACGGCAATGACACTGCCGACGAGTGCTTCAACGAGCGTGACCCCGGTGTGTTTCAGCAGCGGGCCACCGGCGAGCTCCTGCGTGAAGTGTCTGAAGAGAGTTGACGGCGCGGGCAGGAACACCTCAGCCACGACACCTGCGCGCACCACAGCCTCCCACGCCGTGACCAGCACGAGCGCGAAGATGATCGGCGCCAGCCAGTGCATCCGGCCAGCCCTGCGGCTGCGGATGCGCGCGGCACCGACTGTGGTTGGGGCGGTCATGATTCTCCTCGGTTCGTCCGGGGAGAGTGGCAGCATCGCCCGCGACCGCCGCACCGTAGGTAACGGTGAAGCCGTAGCTCAAATTGCAACGCCAAAGCCTTGCGCGTGCGCCTCCCATCCGGACTTTCACCGTCGGTGCTGGAATCTCACCAGCTCAACCGCTACCTGGTTGGCAGCGGGTCGCGGACTTTCACCGCCGGTTCGGAATTACACCGACCCCGGAGCACGTTTGTTGCCACCACCATACGCTGAACGTCGAAATGTCGCCACGCCGGATGCAATCACCACCCCGGGATGCCCGTCGGCACCGCCAGATTGTGAAATCTTTCGAGCACGCAACAAAGTCATACTTTTGGCCGATGAGCGTGCTGTTAGGCTCGGCCGAAGATACCTTTACGGTGCCAGGGGCAGAGTGGCTCAGCGGCTGTTGCTCATCGGTCGCTCGATACCTGTGGCGCAACTCACCGCCAGATGGAGCGAATATGAATCAGCCACCGCAAACTCCGCCGAGCTACAACTCGCAGCCGCAGCGCCCCTCGCAGCCCTCGCATCCTTGGCCACAGCAGGCTGCGCCGGCCCCGCAGCCGCAGCAGGGTGCGCCGGCGCCGCAGCCGCAGTTTGGGATACCTGCTCCGCAGCACCGACCACCGCAGTTCAACACCCCCGCCCCAGGGGCCACGCCCGCATGGGCAGGAAATCCCACGCCACCGCAAAAACCACGACGCACCGCACTGATCGTCGCACTCACGAGCCTTGGCGTCGTCGTTGTCGCCGGCGCAATTATCAGCTCGGTGCTGTTCTTCGGCGGCCGCGAACCCGACCGCAGCGCTGAAGCCCAGGCAACACCAACCACAAGCGCCACCGAAACCACCGGTCGCAACCAGACCCGCAAGCCCAAGCGCGTTGAGGGCGACGTGTTCGCCGAACGCGAGCTCTTCTTCGAACAACAACAGCTGCCACTCGACGGCACCCCGCTCAAAGCGGTCACACCCGAGCAGCACGCATTCATCGACGACATGAAAAGCCGCGCCGAAAGCAACGGCTCAAAGTGGACCACCGACACCGAGTGGACCGCATTGGCGCTGGCAATGGATGCCTGCGAAACATCAATCTTGAACTCGCACAACGTAGACGCTGACACGGTGCGCATGCACGCCACCACATCACCGATCGTTTCTCAACTGACCAGTGGCGCATCAGAAGAAGAACGTATTCAGATCACCAACGGAACCATGAACATTGCGGCCACGGGTGTGAGCTATATCTGCCCAGAAGACTACGGCGACTGGTCTTCCGCACTCGAAGAAATTAACGGCGACTGGTAGCAACCAGCGCCTACCATCGGGAACATGCACCCACAAAACCTGCTCAGCATCCCCCCGACGCTCTTGGAAGCCGAACCCGAAGTGCTCGACGACCTCGCCAACCTGCCGCCAACCCTGGCGGCGCTCGAAGCGATCGTGGCCAAGCATCCCGCATCTTCGCTCGCCTGGGCCGAACTCGCTCAACAGGCCCGCCGCGAAGAGCAAACCATCCCGGCCTACGCTTACGCCCGAGTCGGCTACCACCGCGGTCTCGACGCGCTGCGCAAGGCGGGCTGGCGCGGGCAGGGGCCGGTGCCGTGGTCGCACGAACCCAACCGCGGCGTGCTCAAATCGTTCTGGCTGCTACAG
This sequence comes from uncultured Gulosibacter sp., assembly GCF_963509965.1. Lineage (NCBI taxonomy): Bacteria > Bacillati > Actinomycetota > Actinomycetes > Micrococcales > Microbacteriaceae > Gulosibacter > uncultured Gulosibacter sp. The sequence continues at coordinate 86,689 of NZ_CAUPDE010000005.1, read as the reverse complement.
CAGGCCGCCGCCACCATCGGCGAAACCGACGAGGTCGAGCGGCTCGGGGCGCTGCTGCGAGACGCTGACCCAAACGCCGGTGCGGCCATCGCTGGTGAGCTCGACGGCGACTAGAATAGAGAGCCGGTCAGTGCCTCGGGCGCGTGACCTCGCGCACACATCGAATCTCGCGCACACAACGAATTAAGGATGGTCATGGCCGGCGTAGCAATCATCGGAAGCCAATGGGGTGACGAAGGCAAGGGCAAAGCCACTGACCTTCTCGGCAGCCGCATCGACTATGTGGTGAAGTTCAATGGCGGCAACAACGCCGGTCACACCGTGGTGATCGGTGACGAAAAATATGCTCTCCACCTGCTGCCCTCCGGCATCCTCTCGCCCGGCGTGACTCCGGTGATCGGCAACGGTGTCGTGGTCGATCTCGGTGTGCTGTTCGAAGAGCTCGACCATCTCACCGAACGCGGTATCGACGTGTCGAAGCTGCGGGTATCGGGCAACGCGCACGTGATCCCCGAGTACAACCGCGCCCTCGACCAGGTGACCGAACGCTTCCTCGGTAAGCGTCGCATCGGCACCACCGGCCGCGGCATCGGGCCCACCTATGCCGACAAGATCAACCGCGTCGGCATCCGCATCCAAGACCTCTTCGACGAACGTATCCTGCGTCAGAAAATCGAGGGCGCACTGGTGCAGAAGAACGAACTGCTGGTGAAGACCTACAATCGGCGCGCCTTCAGCGTCGACGAGATCACCGACAATCTGCTCTCATATGCTGAGCGCGTACAGCCGATGGTCGGCGACACTTCGCTTGAGGTGCACTGGGCCCTTGAGACAGGCAAAACCGTGGTGTTCGAAGCTGGCCAGGCCACGATGCTCGACATCGACCACGGCACCTACCCGTATGTCACCTCATCCTCGGCAACTGCAGGCGGGGTGGCGACCGGTGCCGGTATCTCGCCGCGGCAGATCGACCGTATTGTGGGCATCCAGAAGGCCTACATCACGCGGGTTGGATCGGGCCCGTTCCCAACCGAGCTGCACGACGCCGACGGCGACCGACTGCGCGAGGCCGGTGGCGAGTTCGGTGTCACCACCGGCCGCCCGCGCCGCACGGGCTGGTTCGATTCGGTGATTGCGCGCTATTCGTCACGCATCAATGGCTTCACCGACATCGTGATGACCAAGCTCGATGTGCTTTCAGAGTTTGAGCGCATCCCGGTGTGTGTTGCCTACGAAGTTGACGGTCAGCGGTTTGATGAGATGCCGCTTTCGCAGAGCGACTTCCACCACGCCAAGCCGATCTACGAATACTTCCCGGGATGGCAAGAAGATATCTCGGGCATGCAGCACTTCGACCAGCTGCCCGCGAACGCGCGCGCCTATGTCGAGGCGATTGAGAAGCTTTCGGGCGCCCGCATCTCGGCAGTTGGCACCGGCCCGGCACGCGACCACATCATCGAGCGCCACAACCTCCTTGGCTAGCTAACTGCCTGCCTGGGCCTGCCTGTCTGGCCTGTATAGCCTGCCTGGGTCTGTCTGGCCTGTCCTGTCTGGTTCTGCCTGCATCCTGTCTGCCAGCCCTGCTGGTGGCTGGTGCGGATTTTTGTTTCCTGAAATCAGATTTTTGTTTCCTGGAATCAGAAATTTGACTGCAAACAGCGCCTATTTGGCCTGAAACAGCCTGAAATTGCTGGTTTTGCAGCCAGGAAACAAAAATCTGCAGAAAGCTGCAGTCAGGAAACAAATTTCCCCAGGCAGGATGCAGCCAGGAAACAAAAATCCGCAGGCAGAGCAAGGCGAGCAGACTGGATGCAGGTCGGGCAGACACGCCTGCGCAAGCAGGCTGACGGCGTCGAGTCGGGCAGGCTGGGGTTGACAGGGAAGCAAGGGCAGGCTGGGGCAAGCAGGCAGGCCGGTCGGATGCGGTTTTCAGGGCGGATGCTATTGGATAGCCACATGAATGCAGTGCAGCTTCCCAGCCCCGCAACAACTCTGATTGGTCACCGGGTGCGGTTGGAGCCGATGTCGATCACCGGGCTGTGCGAAGTGGCACCGCTGCTGCGCGTGCCGGAGGTGTTTGCGGGCGGGCACAGCGGGGGCACCGCGGCGATGCCCGCATCCGATGAGGGCTACGTTGAGTTTTTCTCGACCTATTGCCCTTGGCTGCGCGGCGGCCGCAGCTATCTGGTGCGCTTTGGCGACCGGCTCGTGGGCACCACCTCGCTTTACGAATTCAACCCGACTGTGCGCTCAATCGCGATCGGCTACACCGCCTATGCGCCCGAAGTGTGGGGTGGGGTCGTGAACCCGGATGTGAAACTCACACTACTGAGGTGGGCGTTTGAAAACGGTTTCGAGCGCGTGGTTTTCTATGTGGCTGCGGGTAATGAACGATCCCGCGCCGCGGTCGCCAAACTCGGGGCACAGCTGGATGGGGTGCTGCGCCGCGACCGTCAATTGGCGGACGGCAGCTGGGATGGCACCGCAGTGTTCAGCATCCTGGCTGTGGAATGGCCGCAGGTTCGTGCCGAACTTGAACGGCGAATCGCCGCGTTGACCTCGGAGGTGCGAGGATAGAGCTATGACGAAACTCACCCGTGACGAGCTTGCCAAGTACATCGACCACACCCTGTTGAGCACCGACGCCACCAACGAGGATGTTGCCGCTCTCTATGCCGAAGCGGCCGAGCTCGGCACCTACGCGATCTGCGTTTCGCCGAATATGCTGCCGGTTGGCACTGCTTGGGGCCGCACCGACGCGGCCGCAACGAAAGTCACCGAAGACGGGCCGAAGATCGCGACCGTTGTTGGTTTTCCATCGGGCAAGCACCACTCGAGCATCAAGGCTGCCGAAGCGGTTCGTGCCGTTAGTGACGGTGCGGTCGAGCTCGACATGGTGATCGACATTGCCATGCTCAAGGCTGGTCGTGACGAACTGGTTGAGGCCGATATTGCCACGGTGCGTCGCGCGGCGCCGACCCCCGTGGTGTTGAAGGTGATCATCGAGTCGGCTGCGCTCACCGATGACGAGATCGTTCGCGCCTGCCAGATTGCCGAACGTGCCGGCGCCGACATGGTGAAGACGTCCACCGGTTTCCACAAGGCCGGCGGTGCCACCGTCGAGGCTGTGAAACTGATGCGTGAAACGGTGGGTGACCGGCTGGGCGTGAAAGCGTCGGGCGGCGTGCGCACCTATGCGGATGCGGTGGCGATGATCGAGGCTGGCGCCAGCCGGCTGGGGATGTCGTCGGGTAAGGCAGTGCTCGCCGAAGCTCCGAAGAAGTAGCCGATTATGAGCGAAAATCCGGGCACATCCGATTCGACAGCTTCGCAGGCCGAGGTGCCTGAGCAGCTGCGTCACCTGCGTCGTTCGATCGACAATTTTGATGCGGCACTTATTCACATTCTCGCCGAGCGGTTTCGCTGCACGCAGCGCGTGGGGCAGCTGAAAGCCGAGCACGGGCTACCCGCTTCCGATCCCGGGCGTGAGCAGCAACAGCTCGCGCGCTTGCGCGAACTTGCAGAAGAGTCGGATCTCGATCCAGAGTTTGCCGAGAAGTTTTTGGCGTTTATCGTTGCTGAGGTGATTCAGCACCACCTGCGAATCGCGGGTGAAGAGGGCTAGACACGCTCATCCCGCGTTCATCACATGGCCGCAAGCTTTCGGTGGGTTGGCTTGCCACGAACTCTGCCAACCGCGCAGAGCAAACATCGCACTGAGCAAAGGACCAGTAATCGTCATGACCGAGCAGTCACGCCGAACCGGCAAATCGACTCGCACCACACCCAAGCGCTGGTCCAGTAATTGGCGTAACTGGTCGGGTGAGGTGAGTGAGCGCTCGCAGCTGGCAGCTGGCCCAACGAGCGAAACGGCGGTGAAGGCGCTGGTTATCGGGGCGGCCGGTTCGCAGCTGTCGGTGAAGGTGGTTGGCGCCGGTCACTCGTTTAATGACATCGCGGCCACTGAGGGGTTGCGTATGCACCTCGACGACTATCGCGGGCTGGTTGCGGTGAACGAGCAGACCGGTGTCGCGACGTTCCGCGGCGGTACGCGGCTAGAGGAGGTTCCCGGGCTGCTGGCACCTCACGGGTTGGCGCTCGCGAACCAGGGTGATTCGGATGCGCAGACAATTGCGGGTGCCATTTCGACCGGTACGCACGGCAGCGGCCTGGCGTTTACGGGGCTTTCGGCGATGGTGAAGTCGCTGCGGATTGTGCTCGCTGATGGTTCGATTATTTATTGCGATGAGCGGATGCATCCCGAGGTTTTCGAGTTCGCGCGGCTCGGTCTCGGAGCGCTCGGCGTGATTGTTGAGGTGGGGATTCAGTGCGTGCCGGCCTTCCGGGTGGAGGCGACTGAGGGGGCGGAGCCGCTCGATGAGGTGTTGGAAAGTTTTCAGCAGCGTTCGCGCGACAACGACCATGTGACGTTTATTTGGTATCCACCGGCGCAGCGCGCCTATGTGAAAACTTTCCGCCGCTTGGCGCAGGGTGAGCAGCCCGAGGGTGTGCCGCCGCTTTCGAAGGCGTCGCGGTTCATGGATGGGGAGATTGTTCAGAACTGGGGCCAAGGGCTGTTGTCGTCGGTGGGCGCGGTGGCGCCGGGAATCGTGCCGCGGGTGAATCAGGTGTCGAGCAACCTGATGTGGGAGCGCAAGTATGTTGCCGATTCGCATGAGGTGTTTGTTTCGGCGCGGCGGGTGCGGTTTAACGAGGTGGAGTATGCGGTGCCGTTCGAGGCTGGGGTTGAGGCGCTTCGGGAGATTCGGCGACTGATTGCCGACAACGATTGGCGTATTTCGTTCCCGCTTGAGGTGCGTACCGCAGCGGCCGATGATGTGCCGCTGTCGATGGCTTATCAGCGCGATTCGATGTATATCGCGGTGCACCGTTACCGTCGCGAATCGCATCTTGAATATTTTGGTGCGGTTGAGGAGGTGCTGCAGCGGTTTGATGGCAGGCCGCACTGGGGCAAGCTACATTCGCTGCGGGCGGCGCAGTTTGCCGACCTTTATCCGCGGTTTAACGATTTTGTGGCGTTGCGCGACAGGCTCGACCCCGATCGGGTGTTTGACAACCACTATCTCGAGCGGGTGCTCGGCAGCTAGGTGGATCGGCGGATTTTCGCAATTAAAGTTTGCGGCCGGTTTTTCTGTTACCCTCGCGGCCACTTGCGAGACGTGAGAGGAGAGCGAAGTGACGCTCGAAGTTGTCAGTGGAGATTTTCAGAGACTGGCCGACGCATTAGCTGATGTTGCCGGGGTGATCTCGGCTTCGGTGCACGTGGATAGCCTTCCGGGCGAGATTTCGTCGGGGATGCCCTCGAGCAACTCGGCGGGATCGGCGGGGGCGGCTGCCGACAAGATTAAGAGCGCGGCGAGTGAGCTGGCGGCGGCGATCGACTCGGATGCTACTGCGGCGTCGCTTGTCGATACGACGATGCAGCAGACAGATTCGGGCAATGAGGCTTCGTTGAAGATCGAAAACCAAATGAAGGAATACGTTTATCCGGGAGGCGGGCAGTAGCCATGATGAACTGGAGCGAACTGCGTAACTGGAAGTCGGGCCCGATCTACGCCGCCTACGACGAAGTCTCGCGCTGCGAGCAGATTTTGAGCGACGCCAGCCAGGGGCTCGCGGATGCGGGGGCGGCGCTGCAGTCGGAGGGCGAGTCGGCGTCGGCGGCGCGCGAGCAGGTGCAGAATCTGCGTCGTCAGGCCGATCAGCTCGAAGCGCTGCTGACCGATCTGATGCAGGGATGCTTGGGTGCGGCCGGCAAGGTGGCGCGTATTGAAGCTTCGGTGCCGGATGTCGATTCGTTTGCGAGCGCCAACGAGTTGGAGATTCACGATCCGGGAACGGTTGTGGTGAGTGCGGCTCGCGAGGCTCAATTGCAAGCGATATTGAGCATAGGGGACCCGGCTGCGGTACAACTCTATAATTTGGAGCGCCAGAAGACAGACAGCGCCAAAATGCGATGCCAGGGGATGGTCGATGAGGTGCGCGACCGGGCGGATGAGGCCGACCGCCGGTTCCAAAGCGTGTTGACGAGCGTAGCTGCGGGCGAGGTGTCGGATGTGGCGTCACTACTTTCACAGCTCAACGGTGAGGGGGCCGGCGCGGTCTTTGACGGCAAGAGCCCGGGTGAGGTGCACGCGTTGTGGCAGTCAATGTCATGGGAAGAACAGCGTGCCATGATGGCGATGGATCCTGATGGCCTTCTTAACAGGCAGGGGCTGCCGCCAGAGATTCTCGAAGAGGCGTCGGTTGTAAAGATGCGTGGTGAGGTTGACGATTTGTTGACGCGTCGCGATGAGATTGATGAGCAACTGAAAGACCTTGAGGGTAAACCTCTGGTGTACTACGTCCGCGACACCCCGCTTGAAACTGAGGCGGGTCGTGACAAGCGGTTGCTTGAGGAAGAAAGAAATCGGCTCAACGAGCAGATCAACCTGCGCCAGAAAGCGATCGACAGGGGTGGCTTCGTGATCTACGACCCCGAAAACGGCAATATCGTCGAGCGGGTGCACACCGGCGGCGAAGGCGAAGGGTCCGTCAAGCACGTTATTACTTACCAGCACGGTACGGGTGGCAGCTACAACGACGTTCTGGACGGTACAAGTGGTGGCGCCGCACGTGATATCGCGCGACAAGCTGGTGACAGCCCGACAGATCTCTATATCCACCACCAGGGCGATGCAATTGGCTGGGTGGGCGACAACGCCAACTCGAACGAAGCATTCCTCAATAACAAAGGTGCCCAGCTCGCCGACTTCCAAGAGTCGCTTTACGTGCAGGACGATAACCGCGGTGCGAAGTACCACGGAATTGGTCACTCAGCCGGAAATAGTGTTGTGACCGGATCTGAAATGCACGGCGCGCGCTACGACACTGTCACCTCACTATCGGGCTCCTTCATGCCGGAGGGGTGGCAGGCCGACCCGAATACCGATTACCGGCACTATCACTACGAGGGCGAACCGATCAATGCGGTGGGCATCATGAAAGACAGCCCGAGCGAAGACCCCGCTTTCCAGACAAAACAGTTCGACTCGGGTAACGATTACGCTCCGAGCTGGACTACGCCGCTTTCGGTGCCTGGCTGGGTGGAGGGCGTGCTCGACGCCGTTAGCAGCCACACCGCATCCAACCACGGTGGTGACGGCAATAGGCAGATTATTGACCAGACCGCAAAGGACATTTACGGTAACTAGTGGGCAGCCGCCACTTGCTATCGGTGGGGTGGTAGTGAGAGGAGCCACGGGTGAGCGATCCGATCGATGAGACTGTTCCAGCACTCGATGTGACCGCGGCTAAGACGCGGTCGCTGGCGCTCATTCAGCAGCTGCTTGATCGCATCCCGGTGATCGACCTCGCACCTATTGATGCGCAACCGGCTGCGGTCGGCGCCGTTGCCCGCACCCTTCATCCCGGGCGCCTTCCGGGTATGAAACGGTACCCGGGCACCGCTGCCAAGGCTGTGCTCAATACGCGGGTGGCTGAGCGCGGCGCCCGAGAGCTGGTCGACTGGCTTGCTATTCAGCCGAGATGGACGCAGCTCGAACGCTACCTTGATGAAGAGTTCCCTCGCTTCCACAGCCCCGACGGCTATGAGGTCAGTGTGAGTGTGCTGCGCCCGACCGACGGCTACCCGATGGTGTGCATCAATGTGGTGAGCCCCGATTTTGTGCCGCCAGCATCACACCATCAGGCCATTCATCGTTACTGAAGATAAACCGGTGTATGGGCGAGGTAGTGCGCAGATCAACTCGAACTGTTACACTCCGCGCCATTAGTGGCGACCCTGTGCTGTTTGGGGGGAATATCGCATGTTGGAGTCACGCGCCGGTGATCTGAGCGCTCTTGCAGCTCGGCTCGACAGTGTCGCGGCCGAACTCAGCGCCGCAATCAAACTGAACGAGTCGGCTGGGTTGGTTGCTGGCGCCACGCCGGGCACGCGTGCAGCAGAGGCTGCACCGAGGGCTATGGAGGTGATTGTTGGGGCGGCGACAGAGATTGTTGAACAGCTTGACGATGCGGCGAACGCTGCCCTGATCACCGAACAGCAGTTTGCGCAGACCGATGTGCAGCAGGCACACGAGATGGCCGGGGTATGGCAACCTGTGACCGGCCGATACGGGGACAGGGCTATCTGATGGTTACGTGGGCTGAAGTGCGCATGTGGCAGCCGGCGCCGCTTGAAGAGCTGATCGCCGAGATCGATCACGACGAGAGTGTCGCGCAGGAGCAGAGCGAAGTTCTTGACGACAGTATCGATGCCATCACCTCCACCGGTGAGACTGCAGACGCGGCACGCGAGAGGCTTGCCAAGATGCGGGATGCGGCCGACAAGCTTGAGGGGCTACTCACCGACGCCTTGATAGCCACCCATGTCTATGTGGATGGCGTGCGTGGCATTGTCCGTCGAGTGCAGGGGTGCTATGACTATGCCGCAACCAAGGGTCTTGTGCTGCACGATAACGGCCAGGTGTCAATTCACGTATCAACTGAGCAACAAGCAATGTCGGAACTTCGAGAAATTAAGAAACTCTTCCCGAATGCAACGATCGAAGCTACGCCATTGTATATTAATGCCCAAAACGCACTTATATCGTTGAGGGCCGAAGTCGCCAAAATACTTGAAGCCGCAGAAGCGCTCGATCAAGATTATGCGGATGCCCTTGATCGCATTGCCAGGGGCGTGGTAAGTTTCCATGCCTGGAAAACCGCTAAAGCAAACGGCGACGAAATCGGTTGGTACAGGGAAACAGCGGGAACCCGCTACCGAAACCTGACAAAAGCATGGGGCACTCCTCAGGGTTCGCCAGCTGAGCTGCGTGCCCACTGGGATGCGTTGAGTCCCGCTGAGCAGGCGGCGCTTATTGAGCAGTACCCCGAGCTCATTGGTCAGCTTGACGGGGTGCCGTTCGACCGTCGTATTGAAGCAAATAACATCAACATTGCCCGCACCCGCGACCTCGCGAAATCTGAATTGGCTGAGCTTCGTGCCGAACTCAACAATACGTGGCGCTTCTGGGAGAAGGGCGAAATCAGAGGCGAGATCGCTAAGCTTGAACGTGAAATTCGCTATTACGATTCTCTTCTTGAGGGCCCGGGTGCTGTGCTCTTTGATCGTGCGAATAATCGCATTATCGAGGTTGTCGGCGATATTAATGATCCGAATATTAATGATGTGCTCACCTATGTGCTTCCCACAGGTGGTGAGTGGAGCAATTTTGTTAGCGGCGAAGCACAATTGGTCACCCGCGACCAGGTTGAACGTAGTGAGGCGATCGGCAGCCCCACTGTTGGGTTTGTGTATAAGGATGGGCCGTGGGTTGAGTGGGGGTTCGGTGAGCAAGGGAATGCTAACAACGAATTCATGGCGAAAAAGGGTGCGGGTCTTGCCGACTTTCAGGGGGCGTTGGGGCTTGAAGAGTTTGCGCATCGTGCCGATATCAATATTGCCGGTCACAGTGCCGGTCATTCGGTGGTTGCCGCATCTGAAACCCACGGTGCCCGCTACGACCAGGTGTTTTCGCTCGCGGGTTCGTATATGCCGGCCGGTTGGGAGCCGGGCATCGGCACCGAGTACGACCACATGACATACGGCCGCGACGCCATCCACGCGCTCGACCCGGTACGTGATAATTCAATCGTCCCGATGGCAGGTACCCCCCATAGCAGCCTGGCGTACGAGAAGCACTCGTTTGAAGCCCACTATCGCAGCGACGACGATTTTCGATTCGGCATGTTTCCACTGGCAGTTACGGGGACGTCACCAGTTGGGATAGCGATAACTCTCACTCACGGCACATGGGGGCCGTCGGTGCCAGTCGAGCCCATTGACAGCCACTGGCGGGTATCGCAGGGGGCTGATCGCAACGGGCCGGTGCTCGAAGCAATGCTTCAACAAATGAAAGAAAAGTGAAGTTGGGCGTCGCGTAGCGACGCTGCCTGAGTATCATCAGTTCAAGGCTTGCCAATTGCTGTAGCACATGTGGTGAGCCCCGATTTTGTGCCGCCAGCATCACACCATCAGGCCATTCATCGCTACTGAGAATGACTCGCGAGGTGCATTTCGGAGTAATCTGCGGAATGATCTGTGGATGAAGTAGTGCACAGATCAACTCGAACTGTTACACTCCGCGCCGTTAGTACCGACCCCAGTGCTGTTTGAGGAGAGCGCCGCATGTTGGAGTCACGCGCCGGTGACCTGAGCGCCCTTGCAGCCCGGCTCGACAGTGTGGCGGCCGAACTCAGCGCCGCAATTAAACTCGGCGATTCGGCACCGCAGGCCGATCAAGCGATGCCGGGTGCTCGTTCGGGTGCGAGAGCGCTCTCGGCAGCACGGGCGATTGACGCGGTGGCTCGGCGAATCGTTGCTGAACTCGATAGCTCAGCGAACGCCGCGCTGGTCACTGAAGAGCAGTTTGCGCAGACCGATGTGCAGCAGGCGCAAAAGATCGCTGCGGTGTGGCAGCCTGACAGTGGCCGCTACGGGTACGGGGCTATTTGATGGTTTCGTGGGCTGAGGTGCGCATGTGGCAGTCGGCGCCGCTTGAAGAGCTGATCGCCGACATCCGGCATGACGAGCGTGCGGCGCAGGAGCAGAGCGAAGTTCTTGACGACGGCATCGATGCCATCATCTCCACCGGTGAGACGGCAGACGCGGCACGCGAGACGCTTGCCAAGATGCGGGATGCGGCCGACAAACTCGAGGGGCTACTCACCGACTATTTGGCAGCCACACAGAGCGCAGCCGCGAGCGTTCGCTCGATCGCCGACCGGGTGCAAAACTGCTACGACTATGCCCAAACCCACGATCTCGTGCTAACTGACGACGGATCGGTGCTGCTGGGGCCAGAAGTGTTTGTGCGCGCCCAGGTCGAGCTGGAAATTGCGCAGAACCTCTTCGACCCGAATGCCAGGCTCGAAGAACGACCATCGTTTGTGGCCGCCAAGCGCGCCCAGGCCGAACTCGAACGCAATATCGCCGAGGTGCTCGAAACCGCAAACTCGGTCGACCGAGCCTATGCGAATGCGCTCGAACGCATCAGCGAGGGGGAGGTGAGTGACGGTGCCTGGTTGGCAGCCACCGCGAACGGTGACGCGATCGACCCGACAGAGCTGTGGGGCGATGCGACCTCGCCGGCGGAGGTGCGCGCTGAATGGGATGCGCTCAGCCCAGCCGAGCAGGCGGCGCTCATTGAGCAATACCCCGAGTTCATTGGTCAACTCAACGGGGTGCCGTTTGACCGTCGTGTCGAAGCGAATGACATCAACATTGCCCGCACCCGCGACCTCGCGCAATCTGAATTGGCTGAGCTTCGTGCCGAACTCAACGACAGCCGGCCCTGGCAGCTTGTAAGAAAGAAGCAGCTAAACGAAGAGATTGCCGCGCTCGAACGTGAGATTGCCTATTACGACGCACTGATCGACGGCCCCGGGGCGGTGCTGTTTGATCGTGCGAATGATCGCATCATCGAAGTTGTTGGAGATATCAACGATCCGAACCTCAAGGATGTGCTCACCTATGTGGCGCCCACCAGCGGCCAGTGGAGCAATTTCGTCGACGGTGAGATGCAGTTGGTCACCCGTGATCAGGTTGAACGTGGGGCACAGCTGAACAACCCGACTGCAGGATTTGTCTACAAAGACGGGCCGTGGGTCGAGTGGCTGTTCACCGATCGAGGTAACGCCAATAACGAGTTTCTCGGTAAAGCGGGCGCGGGTCTTGCCGACTTTCAGGAGGCGTTGAGGCTTGAAGAGTTTGCGCATCGTGCCGATATCAATATTGCCGGTCACAGTGCCGGTCATTCGGTGGTTGCCGCATCTGAAACCCACGGTGCCCGCTACGATCAGGTGTTTTCGCTCGCGGGTTCGTATATGCCGGCCGGTTGGGAGCCGACCATTGGCACCCAGTACGACCACATGACCTACGGCTATGACGCCATTCATGTGCTCGACAACTACCGCGATTTTGCGCGTGAACACGACGGGCTGTTGAACGGCCTCGGTTGGGGGAGCTCTGCCGCCGGTAGCGGGTTGTCGACGGCGGGAGGCTGGCTTTCTGACAAAGGCCAAGGTTTCGACGCCTGGTTGCTCGACGATGCGATGCGCTCAGTTGGTGACTGGATGAGTGGTAAGGGCACCTATCTCGAGAACATGGGCAGGGGCTTCGACGCTGGCGCCGACCTGATGGCAGACACCCCCAATAGCAGCTCGGCGTATGAGAAGCACTCGTTCGAAGCGCAATATCGCAGCGACGATCAATTTCGTGTAAGGCCGTTCGGTCAGCTCGGCGGCAGCTTTCCGATCGGACCGATTGACAGCCACTGGCGGGTATCGCAGGGCGCCGAACGCAACGGCCCGGTGCTCGAGGCGATGTTCAGTAAGTTGATCGAGAATTAATAGATGCCCGCACTGGGCCCTCGCACCAAGTTGGCAACCGAGTTGCGATAGGGTGCATCTGTTTCGCACCAGAGTAGAGACGGAGAAAATGTCGTCAACGAGTTCGGCGCGCGCGGCCACCACGGTCCCACTGACGTTCGCCCACGAGGAGACGACGTTCGACCTCGCCGTGCCACTGCATCTGCCGCTGGCTGAAGTTGTGCCAGTGGTTATCGACGAGATGGGTCTGCTGACACCGCAGGCCGCATCGTCTGGTTTCCGGCTGAGCAATGACCACGGCGGCGATATTCCAATCGATCAGTCGCCGCTGGATGCGGGACTGGTAGCGGGTGATGTCGTGACGGTTGAGCCGGTGGGCTCGGGCGAACTCGACCAGCGCTATGACGACCTTGTCGAGGCACTCGCGTCGGTGGTCGAATCTGACAGCACTGCCTGGACGCCGCAGCATTCCCTGCACACTTCGGTGGCTGCCGCGGTGGCACTGTGGTCGGTGTTGGCAGCGGTGCTGTGGACGACTGCCGGGATGCTCGCACTCACCGCCGGTCTCGGTTCGGCAGCACTTGCGATCGGCGCATCGGTGGTGCTTACCCGAATGCAGCATCGCGCCAGCGCCGTGGTTGTGTACTGCGTCGGCACGCTCATGGCAGCTGTCGGTGTGGCCGGGCAGTTCACCGAGGTCGGGCTGCGGCTGGTTGCCGCGGGCGGCGTTGGAATTGTGTTCGGAATGCTCGGGCTGGCGCTGCTGCGGCCGGTCGCCGGGCGTGGCCAACAGTTTCCCGAACTTGCCGCCATGGCCGGGCCGATGTATGCCGGTGCGGTGGCGCTGTGGTGTGGCAGTGCTCTCGCCTTCCTCGACCAGACACCCATGTTTGCGGCGCTCACCTCGATTGCGGCAACCGGCCTGGCGGTGTTTATGGCGCCGTGGATCGCGCTGGCACAAACTCCCATCCGCAGCTATATCCCGCGCACCGATGAAGAACGTGCCGCCGACACTCAGGTGCATTACGAGTCGGTGGTGCGCAAGCACGAGGCTTTCGGGCGTGTGCTTGCGATCACCCTGCGCATCTCGGGCGGGATCGTGCTGCTGGCCGCAGTTCCGTTTGTGATCGACGGTTCGATCCCCGCCCTGGTGGTGGTTGGTGCCGTCGGCGTCTCACTGTTGCTGAGCACTCGGCAACAGTACGATCGCAGTGAGGTGCTGATCGGCATCATTTCGGGTTCGCTGGTGCTGATTGAAGCGACCCTGCTGCTGGCGCGTGCCTTCCCACACCTGGCCGAATGGGTGGTGTGGTTCATCATCGGGGTGGCCGCGCTTGTGCTGGCGCTGGGAGCGCTACGCCGACTGGCGCCGCCGCTGGTGGCACGCTGGTCAGACACCCTCTCGGTTATCGCGCTGCTGGTGATTGTGCCCGCAACCGCAATTCAGCTCGGTTTCTTGTAGAGCGCGCGGGTAGGTATACGTGGCAAGCAGCAAAGACATCCTCGACGCCCAGCGTTTCAATAAGCGCCGGCTCGTCTCAGCGTTCACTTCGGGCACTCCCGGCGGGCGTGAAATCGAACTCAAATCACCCATCGGTCCGCTGATCGTCGGTGTGATCCTCACCATTATCATCCTGGTGGCCGCGTGGATTTGGGGGCGGTTTGCACCCGCGCTGCCAAACGACTGGCAAAACGGGATGCTCGTCACCGAAAAAGACACGGGCGCGCGCTACTACTCGATCGACGGCAAACTGCACCCGATTCGAAACACCACCAGCGCCCGCCTGCTGTCACAGTCGGCAGATATGTCGCGCACTTCGGTTGAAGCGAGCGCACTGGCGGGTATTCCGCGCGGCCCCGAAATCGGCATCATCGGCGCGCCCGACACCGTGCCAGCAGCAAACAAACTGCGCAACGACGGCTGGCTGGCCTGCCCGTTCGAAGACAGCGCCCAGCTGCATATCGGCGGCAACCCGCAATATTCCACCAGCGCCACTGGCGCGCTCGTCAAGCACGGTGAAGACCTGTATCTGCTGGCAGAGGGGCGCCGCTACCTCGTAGACCCCGAAGAGATCACCGCGGTGCGCCTCGCATTCGGTTGGGAAGGGGTTGAACCGGTCGAGGTGGGTTCGGCTTGGCTCGATCTGTTCGACGAGGGAACCGTGTTGCGGCCGTGGCAGTTTGAGAATGCCGGCGCCAGCGCCGGTAACCTGCGCGGCCCGTTGGCCAATGCCAAGCTCGGCACCGTGGTAGAGGTGCCCGACGGCCAGCGTATACGCCAGTATCTGATAACCGGCGACCGTGAACTGGTGCCGCTAACACCGGTGGAATACCGCCTCTATCTGGTGGGTGGCGGTGCGCAATACGGCAACCCGATTCGTGCTTCGCTCGCGGATGTTGCCGATCTGACAAGCCATGAGCGTCGCCTCGGCCCCGGCGACTGGCCGGTGGAAGTGCCCGAGATGCCCGTGGCCGGAGCGGTACCGTGCGCACTGCTCACCTCGCGGGGCGGCAAGATGTTTACCACCGTGGTGCAGGCCGCACCACCCGAGTCGGCCGGAGTAGAGGTGGAGGGTGGCACCGGGGCGCTTGTGCGTATCACTTCGGGCGGTACGCTCGGGGCAGTGCACCTGGTGGGCGACAGCGGTGTGGCCTACGGCATTGAGGGTTCAGCAGATCAGGTTGTCACCTGGCTTGGCTACCAGCCGAGCAATATCACCAATATTCCGGCGGCATGGCTGCAACTGGTGCCGGCGGGGCCGGTGCTCTCGGCCGAGGCCGCCTGGGCGACGGTGCCGCAGGATGGAGCACAGTGATGCCCCGGCGGTGCGCGGCGTCGCTGGCCGCGGTGATGCTGGTCACCGCACTCGGTGCCACAGCGGCGGTGCCGATGCACACAGATCCGGTGGTGTTCAACCACGAACTAGCGAGCATCACTGCCGACTCGAACCGTGATGAACTCACCCCCGACAACTGTGAACGCGGCAACCCGCAGTATCTGCCCGATACGCCGCAGGCCTATGAATTGCTCGGTATCGACCGCGCCAAAGAACTCGCTACCGGTGAGGGTGTGCTGGTAGCGGTTATTGACTCTGGCGTTGACCCGCGTAATGCGCATCTGGGCGCGGTGGTGCAGGCAGGTCACGATTTTGCGGGGTCGGGAGATGGCCGCATCGATGTTGAGGGGCACGGCACCGCCGTTGCGGGAATCATTGCCGCGCAGCCCGTGGAGGGATCCGGGCTGATTGGTGTGGCGCATGACGCCAAGATTCTGCCGGTGCGCGTGTATGAGGCGAGTGAAAGGCTCGAACCCGGCAAAGACCCGGTGATGCCGAACCTGGCGATGACCAGTCAGGGTATTCGCTGGGCGGCCGATCATGGCGCGAAAATCATCGCCGTGGCACTTTCGTCGAGCACTGACGACCCCGAACTTGCAGCGGCGGTGCAGTACGCAACCGGCAGGGGTGCGCTCGTTGTTGCCAGCGCCGGTAATCGGCAGACCGCGGCCGAGGATGACCGCGACGACAGCATCCGTTATCCGGCCGGATACGACGAGGTGCTCTCGGTCACCTCGATCAGTGACCGGGGCGAACCCACAGATGCTGCGATTCACGGGGTGCATGTGGGGGTTGCGGCTCCCGGTCAGAACGTGCCGGTGAGCTGGTTCAACGATGGCGACTGCCGGGTCTCGCCCGAGTACCCGTCCACGAGTTTCGCCACCGCCTACGCGGCCGGCATCGCCGCGCTGGTCGCATCGGCGCATCCCGACGAGAGCCCGGCGATGTGGAAGTGGCGGCTCGAATCGACAGCTCTGCGCGCCAGCCCGAGTAACCGTGAAGATCTGCTCGGTTGGGGGGTATTGGCGCCGTATGACGCAATCGCCGTAACCCCGGATGCGCAGCGGCCGGGCCCGTTGCTGCCGGGTGGGCAGCGTCCCGCCCCGCCGGCGCAGGCGGGCCAGCTGCCGCCGCGCCCCGAAGACGACCCGCTGGCGATGCGGGCGGCTGTCGGCACCGTGATTACCGGTGCGGGGGCGCTCGGTGCTGCACTACTGTGGCTGCGTGCTCGGCGTCAGCAGGCGGGGGCACAGGCAGCACGACGCTAACTGCGCCCTAATCGATCCAGAAGGTGGCGCCGTCGCCCAAATCGATGATGTCGCCGTGCGCGATCGGCACGGTAATCATTGGGCTGAGTTGCTCGGGGATGCTGCCACTACGCAGTACACGGGTGCCATTGGCCGAGCCGAGATCCCACACCAGCACACTGCCGTGTTCGTAGGCGACCACGCAGTGCGAGCGTGAAACTTCGTCGTTGGGTGATGGCACGACTATCAGCCGTGCATTGTGTGGGTCGGGCGCACGGTCGACACTCGGTTTTCGGCCGATAACCTGCGGATGCTCGAGTGGCACGGTGTGGCCGTGGTTCGAGATGAGGCGGGGAACAAACGTGGGCTCGCCTGTCACCTCTGGTTCGGTGGCGAGCGCGGCCGGATGCTGCGGTACGGCTGGTGCTGGTGCTGGTGTCGGTGCCGGCGTAAAGGCGGGCGCCGATTGCGCAGGAGCGGAGGGTGCTGCGGGCTTCGGCATAGTCGCTTCCGAAACGGCCGCCTGGGCAGCCGCAATCTGCGCCGCTGCCGACCCTGGCACGTAGTCGGCCTCAGGCTCGTCTGCAGAGGGCGTCTCGGGAAAGTATGACTGCTGGGGTTCTTCGGCCGGCTGCGCGAAAGTCGCTGGCGACTGGGGTTCGGGATGCTGGGGCTCGGCCGGTAGCGCCGGAAGGGGTGGCAGCGGCGGCATCTCGGCCGATGGTGGCGCGGCTGCGGAGGCCGCCGGTGCTTGCGGGTGCGCCACCGGTACCGGGTCGAGGATGGTGTCGTCATCCACTTCGCTGTTGGCTGCTGGTGCTGCCGTGGCGGGCTCGGCTGCAGCAACCGGCGCATCCGCATCGACCGGCTCGGCCGGGGCGACCGGTTCGTCGGCGCAGACCGGCTCGGCCGCAGTGATCGGTTCGTCGATAGCGACCGACTCTGCGGCAGCAATGGGGCTGTCGGAGGTGATGGGTTCCATTCGCACCGCGTCAATGGCGCCGGTGGGTGAAGGTGCTTCGGGCGGTGTCACGGGTACCGGGTCGAGGATGGTGTCGTCATCCACCTCAGAAAGTGCTTCGAAGGTGATCACATCACCAAACCAGGCTTCGCTGCAGGGGGCGGTGCCGCCCGCGCTCACGAACTCATCGCTGGGTTCTGGGGATACGGGTGGGGTTTCGGTGTCAAGAGTGATCCGCCAGCCATGGATCGCGACGAGCTTGCCGCCCGACCAGCCACTGAGCTGATCGGGGCCGGTGGGTAGGTCGGGGAGGGCGCTGAGGGGGCCGCGATCGGTGGTTACCACGACGCGCGCCTGACCGCGCAGCATGAAACTCGTGTCGCCGGGGGTCACCAGCACCGCAGCCACCGATGCTTCAGGATCGGTGGCACACAGTTCATCCAGCAGCGCTCGGGCGGGTTGGCCCGACAACAATCCCCGCAGTAACTGCTGGCCCGAGCCGGTGAAATTCGGGCTCAGCAGTATCTGCGCCCCTGCGGCAACTATCAGCGTTCCCTGTCCTGGGAGATAGGAGATGCCGAGAGGTGGTTGTTGTGTGTTCACAAGTTCTGGATGCTACCCCACCTGGGCGAGCGGCAGCCAGGCGCCACCGGGGAAGTACTGCTGTGCACTGGTAATGGCGCTCATAATCTGGTTCATTTCTGAGGCCATGGTGCTTGCCAGGTCGTAGGTGCTCTGGATGGCTGATGCAAACGCGGCGAGGAGCCCTGGAAGCGCCAGCGCTGCCTCAACGACCGCGGCCGGGATGCCGACAATGGTGCCGGTGGCCGTAGCCACTGCGACGACGGTGGTGATAACGGAGACGATCAGGCCACCAATACTGATGTAATACGCCTGACCTTTTTCTGCCAGCTCGTCGAGCCGCTCGCCCTGAGCTTTGGCGGTTTCGCTACCGAAGCTGGCGGCCTCAGAGTAGGTGGCAGCGACCTTCTGGTACTGCACGGCTGCCTGGCCGGTCCAGTCGGTGTTGCCGGGGGCGCGGAGACCTTGCGGGCCGATGCCGGTGGCGGCTTGCTGATAGTTATCCGAGATGCTGTACCAGCGTTTGGCGTAGCTGGGCAGCAGCCACGGCATTAGGATGCCGCGCATTACCTCGACGAGCTTCTCGACCAGCTTACGAAGCTTATTTACGATCTCGAGAAACTTGTTGACGGCATCGATGATCTTGCTCAGCAAACTGGTGATGGGGTTGGGTCCAAAGATCGACTCGACGATTTTGACACCCTGGCTCACCCACCCCTGCACTTGGCCGACGACACCATTGAGGGTGCCCAGCACGCCTTCGGCGTTCGGCAGGATCTCGTCTCGCCGCTCAACAATCAGGTTTGGAGTTTGCATAAACATAGCTATTCAGACCTTTACTCTTATGCCTACTGGGCGCTGGGAGCGGTACCGCCGGGGTACGCGTAGTTCGGGTCGGGGTTAACACCGCCAAAACGGTTGGCTCCGGTCTCATCGGTTGACTCGAGGCTGGTAACGAACTCATCGATTCCGTCGATAACGTTCTGAAACTCGGCCCGGCCGGTGTTCGAGACGTTCTCAAACAGTTCTGCCAGCTGGTTATTGATGTCGCGGACGGGCAAGAAAATACCGGCTTCAACACCGTTCAAAACGCACTGGGATGCAATCGGTGCCGACTCTGCCAGCCGCTCGAGAGGCGGTTCCCAGTCGCCGGTTTCGCGCTGGATTTGCTCGGGGCGGGCCTGGGTCTTGGGTGCGTTCGGTGCACCGGGCGCACCATTGGCTGGGGTGTTGCCGGTCGATGGTCCGCCGGATGGGGCTGCTGGGCCGCCGGACGGGGCTGCTGGGCCACCGGATGGGGCTGCTGGGCCGCCGGACGGGGCTGCCGGGCCGCCGGACGGAGCTGCCGGGCCACCGGACGGAGCTGCTGGGCCACCGGACGGGGCTGCCGGGCCGCCGGGCATGCTGGGCATTGTCGAATCGCCGGGCGCCGCATCGGGAAGCGGAGCCCCCGCGGGAATCGCGCCGGGGTTTGCCGAAATCGTCTTGTTTTTGACGCTGTCGAGGTAGGCCTGCAGTTCGGGCGGGACGGTGTCGTTGGGGTCGATTGAGATGATGGTGTTGCCATTGTCGTCAACGAACACCTGCGGCTCGGTGCCGCCCCCCGGCTGTGCCGCGCCGTTCGGCCCCGCCATTGGGCCATAGCCGGGCACGTTGCGCATACCAGGCATACCCGGCATGCCACCCATACCGGGGAACGCACCCATGCCGGGGAATGCACCCGAGCCGAAGCCGTATCCGGGCATCGAGGGGAATGCGCCGAAATCTCCGGGCATGCCGGTCGGGGGCATCGGATAGTTGTTCAGTGAAAAGTCGACGTTGGAACGGTCCATGATGCCGTCCGCATCCCCCTCAGCGGGCTTCGCGCTAATAGTTTTGTCTTTGACGCTGTCGAGGTAGGCCTGCAGTTCGGGCGGGACGGTGTCGTCGGCATCGATTGAGATGATGGTGTTGCCGTTGTCGTCAACGAACACCTGCGGCTCGTTATCCGCGGCGCTGCCATCCTTTTTGAGTTCGCCGCTAACGACGGCCTCATTGGCGATGCCCTCGCCTGTCAGTGCACCCGATGGGGCCCCGCCACCAGCGACGTCGCCGCCACCAACTCCACCGCCGGCAGCGTCGCCAGCACCTTCACTCGCCCCCGGAACCTTGCCGTCAACGCTCATCGTGGCGCCCGAGTCGACTTCGTGCGACTCGGCGGGAACGCCGGTAGTTGGTGGCAGGCCGATCTCGGCCTCAACTGCCTGGTTGTGCTCTGCTTCGGTACCACCGGGAGCCGCGGCTGTGGGAGTCCCAACAGCGGGTGCTGTGGTACTGCGGCGGTTTTGCTCTTGCGACATGTTGTTAGGCTCCTTACAACCTGACTGCTGGGACTACTCGTTCGGATTCTGCACTGAGGAGAGCAGCAATCGTGCTGCTGCAAGCGACCGCGCCGAAAACACGTCGAGCTTTGCCTTTGTGCTCTGCTCGTCGGTTGTTCCGTCTTCGCTGGGGTTGTTGTGGTCGTACACGGCCTGTGCAAGCGCCGCGTTCAACTGCACGTTGGTAGCACGTTCGATGAACATTGGGGAAACTTGGATCATGCCGAGCATCCCGGCAACGGCAAAGATCTGCACCGGATTCTCGAGATCAGGCTCAGCGAGCGCCTGCGAATCTACCTCGGCAAACGCCTCATCAGTGAGGTCGGGGAGACGCTCGAGCATATCGATGATGGTCTCTGCCGGGTCGCCGATTTCGCCAGCAGCTGCCGAGTCGCCGCCCAGCGCCGCCTGCACATCGGCGTCGGTGATTTCATCGAGCGCTTCAGGGTGCTCATCGAGGTACTCGCGAGCCTGCTGTTGGCGCTGCACATCGGTCGACTGCGCACATCCGGCAATCACCTGGGCAAGTTCTTCGGCACTGTAATAGTCGCGCCAGGCACTATCAACCTGCACGCGCTCGGGGGCGCCCGCAGCATCCACTGCCACGATGACGACCCGCTCGGGGTCGATAACCTCGGCAGCGCCACCAAACCGCTGCACGGCAACCAACTGTCGCATCGACTCTCGCGCCGCACGTGCCGACTCGTCGAACTCGCGCTGCAACTGAGCCATCTCCGACATCATCTTTTCGAAATCAATGTTGTCGCTCATGCTGTTTCTTATCTCTCCGCTG
Organism: uncultured Gulosibacter sp.; assembly: GCF_963509965.1. Classification (NCBI taxonomy): domain Bacteria; kingdom Bacillati; phylum Actinomycetota; class Actinomycetes; order Micrococcales; family Microbacteriaceae; genus Gulosibacter; species uncultured Gulosibacter sp. The sequence goes on along the minus strand of NZ_CAUPDE010000005.1, from coordinate 65,516 downwards.
CTCCCAAGGCGAACACGATGACCTGCTGGCGACACCGGGCGGGCAACACGGATGCCACTGCCTGCGATACCGCCATGAACCGTCCAACAGGGTAGAGCATTGAATACTGAGGCGAGTTTCCCTGGCAGACTCCGGCCGTTTACTTTCGGTCTAGACAGCGCAAGAACCCGCCCACCGCAGCGGATACGTGCCAGGCAGCGAGTTCTCAGCCCAGTTTCTGCGGCGCAGTGAAACCGTCTGTTAACTGACTACGTTACTTTTAACTGCTAGTTTGAGCGTTTGTGCGCCCAGTGCACAAAAAGTTTGTCTGCCGTCATCGTGGGAGTTCTGACAGTGGTTGCTCAATCGCTTGCACGACTTCGCAATCTCTTCCCCAGGGCGACACAACCACTGACCCGTCGGCAGATCACTGCGCGACGTCGCAGACGTTGGCGCAAAGGTTATCCAACCGCAATCGCTTTGGTCGCAGCGCTCACGATCGGTGGGTTCGCATTCGCCCACCCTGGCATCCCCGAAGCCCGCGTCGACCTCAACGAGGGCGGTGTGTGGGTAACCAACGGTGAATCGGGGCTGGTTGGCCACCTCAATTACCCCGCCCGCACAATGGAATCATGGATGCAGCTTGAATCGAGCGCCTTCGACATCACGCAGTCGGAGCGAGATGTGCTGCTGGTTGACCAGACATCAAACTCGGTTGCAGCAATCGATATTGCCAACACTGTGATGGGCACCGCGAACACCCCAGAGTTTGAATTCCGCACCGCGCAGGGCGCCAACGAGTCGGTGCTGCTCAACGTTGAAACCGGCCAGCTGTGGGCAGCCCCGGTGGCCGAACTCGGCTCAACCCAGCTGACATCACAGACCGCACTGCCGGCCACGTCAGCAGACGGTGTTGTCGCCGGTGGCGTTGACGGCACGCTCTACGCCGCCTCAGCACAAGACCAGACTATTGTGCGCATCGCCCGAGAGGGCATCGGTTACGTGGTCGAAACTGAGACCGTCGAGGCGCTGACCCCGGGCCACGACATTCAACTCACCGTAGTCGGTGATAAACCGGTGGTGTTCGACACCACCGCCGGAACTGTCATTCTGCCGAGCGGGCGCACCGTCGAACTGCCGAGCGCGCAGGTCGAAGTGCAATTGCCCGGCCCCGAAAGTGATGAGGTAGTGGCCGCCGACGCCACAACGCTCTACCGCATCAACCTCAATAACGGCGATACCACATCCATGGCCCCGAGCCAGCAGCAGGCCGGCACCGCCGCGCGCCCCGCAGTGGTGGGTGACTGTGCCTACGGTGCATGGTCGGGCAGCGGTAACTTCTTGCGCTGGTGTGATGACGAAACGCGCACCAAGAACCAGCGCGTCGAAACTCTCACCACCGCCGAACAACCCGAGTTTCGGGTGAACCGCAATGTGATCGTGCTGAACGATATCGGCAAGGGGTCGGTGTGGCTGCCCGACGACAATATGGTGCTCATCGACAACTGGGATGAGATCGAAAACGAACTCAACCAGCGAGAAGAGCAGGAAGACTCGCCACAGCTCAACGACGAGGTGGCCGAACCCGACCGCAAGGCCGAAAATAAGCCGCCAGTGGCGCAGGATGACGAGTTCGGTGTGCGCCCCGGCTCGAGCACCCAGCTGCCGGTGTTGATGAACGACTCTGACCCCGACGGCGATCTACTCACCGCATCCGTCACCGAGCAGCCCGCCAGTTTACGGGTGCAGCAATCGCGCGGTGGCGCAGCCCTGCAGGTTTCGGTGCCAGCGGATGCATCGGGCGTGCACACTTTCACCTACCAGGCCGCAGACGGCCGCGGTGGCACCGCGGCCGCGAAAGTCAAACTGACGGTGCGGCCATTCAACGAGAACGATGCGCCCGAACAGCGTCGGGTGCCGAACGTGGTGGTCGCCGCCGGCGCCACGGTCGACTACAACGTGACCCCCGACTGGGTAGACCCCGACGGCGACATGTTCTATCTCGAGGCCGTTAAAGCTCCTGACGAACTTCAGGTGCAGTTCCGTGAGGACGGCACCCTTTCGATCACCGAACTCAGTGGCCAACCGGGCACCCGCGAAGTGACCGTGGTGATGTCAGACGGTAAAGCAACCCGCGAGGGGCGCGTCAACGTTGAGGTGCGGCCCGCCCAGAATGCGCCACCCATCGCGCACGGCGACTTCGTGGTGGTGCGTGAACACGCCACCACCACCGTGGCGCCACTCGATAATGACGTTGACCCCAACGGCGACCGGCTCTCGCTCGTGTCGATCTCGGCAGCCCCGCCGGGCACCTCGGTGCAGCCATCGCTCGAGAACGGCACCTTTGATTTCTCAGCCTCGGCGAAGGGCAGCTACTACCTCAGCTATGTTGTCACCGACGGGCCATCATCGTCTACCGGCGTCATTCGCATCGATGTGGTGGCGGCAGACACCGATGCGCCACCAGTAGCGCAAGATGACCTCGCGCTGCTGCCTGCGGGCGGTTCAACGCTGGTTGCGCCACTCAACAACGACTTCGATCCGGGCGGTGGCGTGCTCGTGGTGCAATCGGTGTCGGTGCCCGATGGCAGCCCCGTGGTGGTGTCGCTGGTCGACCACCACCTGCTGCGAGTGAAGTCGAGCGCGACACTCACCGGCCCCGTTTCGGTGAAATACACGATATCGAACGGCCAAGACACGGCCACCGCTGAGGTGCACGTGGTGCCCACCAGCGACCGCGATATCAGCGTGCCGCCCGAACCCGAAAACGACCGCTTGCGGGTGCGCGTTGGTGATGTGGGAGCGGTGGATGTGCTGAGCAATGACCGCTCGGTGAACGGTCTGCGGCTTCGCGTCGACCCCGAGCTGGTTCACGAAATTCCCAAAACTGTCGGGCATGCGTTTGTCACCGGCAGCGAGGTGCGATTCCACGCCGGAACGCAAACCGGTAGCTACCGGGTGACCTATAACGCGGTGGATGAAGTCGGCAACTTTGCGTCGGCATCCGTGCTGATCGAAGTGGTCGGTGATGACGAGGCCGCGAACTCGGCCCCGCAACCGAGCGATCTGACCGCCTGGTCGGTGGCCGGCCGCACCACGCGCATCCCGGTGCCGCTGACCGGTATTGACCCCGACGGCGATTCGGTATCACTGGTTGGAGTGCAGCAGGTGCCGTCAATGGGCACCGCAACCCTCGGCGCCGGCTGGTTCAACTACACACCCAATGAGGGCGCAGCCGGCACCGACAGCTTCACCTACATTGTCGAAGACAGGTTCGGTAAACAGGCCACCGCCCGGGTGCGTGTGGGCGTGGCTCCGCCAGCCACGGTGAATCAGCCACCGGTGGCGGTGGAAGACAGTGTGCGGGTGCGCCCCTCGCGGTCGATCAGCGTGGATGTGCTGGCAAATGACAGCGACCCCGACGGCGACCCGATCGCAATTCTTCCCGACCAGGTTGATGTGGTTGGGGTCGACCCCGAAAAGGTAACCGCGTCTGAGCGGCTGATTCGGGTCGAAACCCCGGCCGAGCAGACCACGATCACAGTCGGGTACCGCGTGACCGATGGCCGTGGCGGCGAAAGTTACGCGCGGCTGAGCGTGCACGTGACTCCCGACGCACCACTGCGCGCTCCCGAGCCAGGAGACGATATCGTCACGCAAAAAGAAGTGGATGCAGCCGAGCGTGGCGTCGTGCGGGTTTCGGTGCTGGATAATGACATCGACCCCGATGGCGACCGCGACGCACTCGAGCTGTTCACCACGGCTGACGATGTAGAGGTAGACGGTAGACGGCTGCTGATCCCGGTGTCTGAACAGCGGCGCCTGGTTGTATATGGCGTGCGGGATGCCGACGGCCTCGAAGGGTTTGCGGTGGTGACCGTTCCCGGCACCAAGGTAGAACGTCCCCGCATCAACGAGGCACTTGTGCCGATGACGATGCGCGCTGGCGAGACCATTGAAATTGATCTCAAGCGTGTGGTTACGGTTCGTCCGGGACGTGAAGCGAGCATCACCGACCCCGCATCCGTTCAGGCTGGGCGCGGGCTGACGGTGGCTGATGTGGCTGCCGGTGCCAACAAGCTGCAGGTGACTGCCGCTGCCGACTTCAGCGGCAACTCGGTGGTGTCGTTTGAGGTTGCTGACGGCAATCTCGACTCCGACCGGGGAACACGAACCGCCACGTTGAGCGTGCCGATTGTGGTTACCGCCGAAAAGAACGCGCCGCCCGAGATTCGGCCGTCACCAATTTCAGTGGCGGCAGCCGAAGGACCAACCGTGGCGAATATCTGTCAGATGGTTACCGACCCCGATGGCACCCCCAGTGCAGATCTCGACTACCGCCTGGGTACATTCCCCAACACCCTGCGAGTGGGCCTTGACGGCTGCAATATGTCGGTAGAACTCATTGAGCCACAACCGGTCGGGCCGCTCGGGGCGATTGAGATCAAGGTGGATGATGGCCACGGCGCGGTATCGGGCTCGATTCCGGTGAGCGCGATCTCTTCTAACCGGCCGCTCATCCAGGTGTCTGATGTGGTGATCAACACGGGGCAGCCGGGCAAGACCGAAACCATCGACCTTGATCGCTATCTGATTAACCCGTTCCCCGACAAGCCGATTACCGTGATCGGTTCGCCGACCATTACGCGAGGCCAGGGCACGGTGGATGTGCAGGGCACGACCATGAGCGTCACGCCCAGCCAAGACATGCTCGGCACTTTCACGATTCAATATGTCGTGGGAGACGCCACCGGTGACCCCGCGCGACAGGTCACCGGGGTGGTGCGGGTGGTCGTGCGCGATAAACCCGAACCGCCGAAGAACATCAGCGCCGAAGTGGTTGGCCCCGGCAGCGTACTGGTGAAGTTCACTGCCGGTGACAATAACGGCGCGCCAATTACCGAGTTTCGTGTCACCACACGCACAGGCGAAACCACCACCTGCAACACCAGCGAGTGCCTCGTCACCGATCTGCAAAACGGCAGCACACACGAGTTCAGCGTGACCGCGGTGAACGAGGTGGGCGAATCTGAGCCATCGGGATGGTCGGCGCCGGTGCTCGTGGATGTGCAGCCGGGCCGCCCCGCACCGCCGCAGCTGAGGCCGCGCGACGGTGCCATCGATGTGCGGGTGTTGCCAACCGAATCACTCGGGTCGCCGGTGAAAGAATATGTCGTCACCCTGCACCCGGGCGAGCAGAAGCTGCGCATCCCGGCAAACGGCGCGCTTGAGGGAACGTTCCGTAACCTCAACAACGGCGTCGCCTATCAGGCATCGGTGCAGGCGTTCAACTCGTCAGAAAAGCCCTCAGAATCGTCAGACCTGAGCGCTCAGGCAATTCCATTCGGCAAACCGGGCCGGGTGAGCAACGTAACGGCCACAATTGTCGAAACCGACTCGCATAGCGCCAAGGTGAAAGTCACTTGGACCTACGGCGACGGTAATGGGCGCGAGGTGACCAGTGCGAAGCTGGCGTTCAGTAACGGCCAGTCGCACGAGGTGCAAGCACCGCGCAGCGAGGCCAATATTGAAGTGCCGCTCGGCACGCCATTCTGGGTCGACGTGCAACAGATCACCGAATATGGCGGCTCAGACCCGGTGCGATCGAAAGAGATCACACCCTACGCCAAGCCACCAGCACCCAACCCCCCACAGGTGCGGGTAACCGGGCCGAATAAAGTGGAGGTTACCGGCGGGTCGGCGAACCCGGGCGGCGGATTTGATAGTGCCCGGCTGAGCCTGCAGCTCTACAATCCGGCGCAGGGGAAGTGGGTTGACTACGACGGCATCAAGAAGGAACTCGGTGGCTTCGAGGCCGGTCATCCCGCCAAGGTCGAAATGCGTGCCTATGCCAAGGCAGGCAACACAGTCTATGAGTCGCCAGCGGTGAGCGCGGTTTCGCCAACCAATGTGTATGGCAAACCCAATCCGCCAGCGGTCGAAGTGTCGAGCACCCCCACCACAGTCGACTTCATCGTCGATCTGCAATCGGGAGCGAACGGGGCAACTGTGAAGGTCTACTACCGGGGCACCAACCAACCCGACAGAGAACTGCGAAGCAGCATCCTGTCTATCCCTGCCGAGCCCGGCGAGACTGTCGAAGTTGAGTTCCGTTCGTGCGACGACCACGGTAACTGTTCCGACGGGAAGAGTTATTCGGGCACGGTGCCGCCAAAATATGGTTTCAAACTCGTGCCCTGCCCAGATGGTCGCGGTGGCGGACGCCATCCCTGCAACGAAATCAGGGTGAGCTACGCCGATGTCAACGCCAAACAGAATGAAGTGACCTGCACGTTCACCGATCCCGTTTACGGGCCGCAGCAGGTAGAAAGATTGAAGCGAGACAGGATGAACAAGAGGACCGGTTTAAGAACGTCATACACCGACGTCGAACAATTGCACGCGGCGGTGACCACCGGCGAGTTCCGCTGTTCGTAACCGATGCGGGCCGCTTGGCGCGGCGCGCATCGCAGAAAGTTTGACTGAGTAGACAGGAAATATGGATACATGGCACTGAGTGAACAACGGGCACGCGAGTTTGCGGCGCTGTTTGCCGCGCTCGTAGATAACGTCGGCACTGCGCTGCTGGGAAAGGCGCACGTGATCCGGCTAGCGTTGACCAGTCTGTTTGCCGAGGGGCATCTGCTGCTTGAGGATGCACCGGGTACCGGTAAGACTGCGCTGGCGCGCGCGATCGCCGCGTCGGTTTCGGCGCCACACAACCGCATCCAGTTCACCCCCGATATGCTGCCGAGTGATATCACCGGTGTCACGATCTTCGACCAGTCGAAAAACGAGTGGGAGTTCCACCACGGCCCAATCTTCGCGTCGATCGTGCTGGCTGACGAAATCAACCGAGCATCGCCGAAAACTCAATCGGCGCTCCTCGAGGTGATGGAAGAGGCACAGGTTACCGTCGACGGCCGCACCTATTTGACGCCGCGTCCGTTCATGGTGGTTGCCACCCAGAACCCCGTCGAACAGGCCGGCACCTACCGGCTCCCCGAAGCCCAGCTCGACCGCTTCTTGATGAAGACCACCGTGGGATACCCGCCGCACGACCAGTTCGTTGAGGTGCTGGCGGGGGCCGCGACACCCGACCGCTCACGCATGCTGCGACCGGTGATTGACGCCAACTCGGTGACGATGTGGGCGCGCGAAGTTGCCGATGTGTACACCGACCGGGCCGTCACCGACTACATTGCGAACCTCGCCGAAGCCACGCGTGATAGCGAGCACACCCGCCTGGGTATCTCGATCCGTGGCGCGATCGGCATGGTGCGCTCGGCGCGCGTGTGGGCTGCTGCCCAGGGACGTGCCTATGTGCTGCCCGACGATGTGAAAGCCCTGGTCGAACCCGTGTGGGCGCACCGTCTCGTGCTCGACCCAGACGCGCAGTTTGCCGGGGTAACCGCCGCCAAGGTGCTTGCCGACGCGGTCAACCGCGTCACCCCACCCACGCGGGGCGCGGCGTGACCGACGTGCGGATGCGCTCCACGCGGCACGGTGCTGGTGGGCGCACTTCGGCAATGACACACACCGTGCGCGCAACCACGCAACTGCTTCGCTCGGGACTGTCAGCCACCACCCGCACTACCCGCCTGGTCATCCACCGGGCTGGTTGGTCGGCGCTCGCACTACTTGCTGGGGCGCTGGTGCTCGCGCTTGCCTGGGGGTGGGTCGAAGCGGCCGCGATCACGCTCTTTCTCACGGTGATCGCACTCATCGCCCTCGCGGTGGTATTTGTGCCGGTCACTTTTCGGGTGCGTGTTGATTTCGAACAGTCGCGTGTGGTGGTGGGGCGAGTGAGTGTCGCCTACCTCGCCGTGACCGCCAGTCGCCGCGGCAGCCGCGCCACCGTGGTCAATGTGCCGGTGGGCGAGCTCACCGCATCCTTTCTCGTTCCCCCGTTGCGACCACGTGAAACCTGGCGGGAACCGTTCATTATCCCCACTGAACGCAGGCAGGTGCTCACCCTCGGCCCGGCCGCTGCAACCCGGGTTGATCCGCTAGGGCTGCTAAGCCGCGACACAATCTTGTCGAACCAAACCGAGCTGTACGTGCATCCCCGCACCCTCGCACCCGACTACTCAGCAATTGGGCTACTGCGTGATCTTGAGGGTGAGATTTCGCCGACTATTTCGCCCTCGGATATTGCCTTCCACTCGCTGCGCGACTACTCGCCGGGCGACGACCGTCGCCACGTGCACTGGCCCACCTCGGCCCGGCTCGGTCGGCTGGTGGTGCGCGAGTTTGAACAAACCCGACGCAGCGAACATCTCGTGGTGCTCGACCTGCGACAAAGCTCCTATGACGGTGACGAGGCCGCAGAGCTCGGCCTCAGCGCCGCCTGTTCATACGGGCTTGAAGCCATCTCACTGGGTCGCTCAGCATCGGTGCGCTTCGGTGAAACCGAAATGCCGTTGGTCACCCCGATGCGGCTGCTGGATGCCGCCAGCGATATCAAGTTCGTTGCCGAGGGGCCGATGCTCGCCGAACTCGTTCACGCGGGGCTGCGCGAACGCCCGCAGGCGTCAGCCGTCACGATCATCACCGGCGAACGTATCGACACCGATGAGGTGCTGCGCGCCGTGCGCACTGTCCCGCTATCGGCGCGCCCGCTGGTGCTGCGCACCGCAGCTGGCGGCCGCGTGGTGCGCGGGCGTGTCGCCGAGGCGCCGAGCTTCACGTTCGCCGATCTCAGCGATTTGCGACGCATTAGCGGGGTGATGGTGCAGTGAACCGGCCGGCACAACCACCGCTCACTCTGGTGCGCATGGCGATCATCGTCACCGCGCTGATCGTGCTGCACCTACCGGGCGTGTTCGCGCACGAACCGGTGTTTGCGCAGGGCGCCGGTATGCGAGCTGCCGCATTCGGGGCTGGGCTCGGCATCGTGCTGGCAGTGGTTGCGGCCCGTTGGCGCTGGCACTGGGTGAGCACCGCCGGTGTTGCGGTGCTGGTGTATTTCGCGTTCGGTGCGGTTGCAGCCCTGCCACAAACCACCCCCGACGGTATCCTGCCGACAATTAACACGCTCACGGCGCTGGTGGTGCAGCCCGCAAACGCATGGAAAGACCTGCTCACCCTGGTACCACCCGCATACCCCTTTATTGGGCCGGCTGTACTGCCCTATTTCACCGGATTTGTTTCGGCACTGATCGCCGGTTTTGCCGCGATGAACCGCCGAGCAGTGCTCACCACGCTGCCGCCGCTGATCTGGTACGTAATCGGCGCCGCCTGGTCGGTGCCCTACGCTCCCTATGCGCTGTGGCTGGGAATCGGGCTGGTAGCAGCGGTGAGCGCCTGGCTTGCGATCGTTGCCGGCTGGAGACGTGCAGATCTCGGCACCGACATCGCAGTTGGTGAAGCCGCCCGAGTGGCCGCCCGCAATGTGGGCGAGAGTATCGACAGCTCACCAACGACAATGCACACCACCGTGCACACGGGCCAGCAGCGGCGACGCGTGGTGGCCAGCCCACTGCGACGCGCCGCCGCAACACTCGGCACGATCGCGGTGGCCGCGCTGATCGCCGGACTGATCGCGCCGATGTGGCTCGGTGCCACGCCGCGCACCGTGTTGCGACACTATGTGGCACCGCCACTCATGGTGCAAGATTTACCAACGCCGCTCGAACGCTTCCGGCACCTGAGCGCCGATCTGGTTGACGAACCGATCGTGACCGTTTCTGGACTCCCGAAAGACGGCCGCATCCGGTTCGCCGCGATGGACCACTATGACGGTGTGCGCTGGGGAATCTCCGAACCCGATGCGGGCCACGGCTTCCGGCAGATCGGGGAGGTTGTTTCACGCGCGGATGAAGAACAGCGAAATCCAGCAGCCCGCGACTACGACATCGCAATCGATCTGCACCGCCCGGTTTCGCGCTGGGTGCCGAGCCTGGGGCATGTCGAAAAGGTGAATCTCTCAGACAGCGCGGCGTCTGCCTCACTGTTCTATGACGTTAATCTGCAATCGGCAGTGGCCGCCGCTCCGTCACCCGAAAATATGCGAATCGAGCAGAGCGGCTGGGTAGAACCGGGCTGGTCAGAAGCTCAACTCAGCGGTTTAGAGTTCGGCAAATCACCTATTCGTGCGGCCGAGCAGCTGCCCGATAACCTGCCAAGTCTTGCCGCCTCGGTGACCGCAACCGCGTCGTCACCGATCGACCGGGTGCGCTCACTCGAACGCCACTTTCGCGACACCGGCTACTACGCGAACGGTCTCGAATACCCCTCAGCCCCCGGTCACAACAACAACCGCATTTCGCAGCTGATCGATGGTGAACAGATGATCGGCGACGACGAGCAATACGCCACCGCCATGGCGCTTGCGGCGCAAAGCCTCGGTATTCCCGCCCGCGTGGTGGTTGGTGTCTACCCTGAGAACTACACCGGCACACAGATGGTGCTGCACGGTAGCGACGTGCACGTGTGGGTTGAGGTTGAGTTCGAACAGGTTGGCTGGGTGCCGTTCGATCCGACCCCACCAAAAGACCACACCCCACAGACCGAGCTGCCCGAACCCAAATCGGTGCCACGGCCGCAGGTGTTGCAGCCGCCAGAACCGCCGAAAGAACCCCCGCAGCTGCCATCCGAATATGAAGATCGCGATATCGATGATCCGGTGCAACCGGGGGCACCCTTCCCGTGGTTTGCCGTGGGTGGCGCATCGTTCTTGGTGTTGCTGCTGCTGGTGCCGATACTCGGTGTGCCGCTCTATAAGGTGTGGCGTCGACAGCGCAGGCGCAGTTATCACGGGCGCAGTGGTGTGCTTGCAGCCTGGTATGAGGCCGAAGACTACGCGATTGATGCGGGGTTTGTGCCGAACAAGGCCGGTACTGTGCTCGAACACGCCCAGCTGCTCGAAACACAGCGGCAGCTTGGCGGTACGGCACTCGCGCTCGCGGGTGAGGTGGGAGCGGCCGAGTTCTCGGGCCAGCCGGTAACGAAGTCTGAAAACGATCGTGCCTGGGACGCCGAACGACGATTGCGCCACGCACTCGCGCCCGAGGGGCCGTGGCAGCGGTACCGCATCCGGATGTCGTGGCGTACGCTCAAATCACGACACCGCCGGAACCGTGCCGAAAAACCGCGTGGCCGGCACCGGAACAGTGAGTAAGGAGCGCTAGGTGGCTACCGCCAGCCCTCAGGGGCCAGAGATTGCTGGATACACGTGGCGAGAGTTTCTCGGACGTGGCGGCAGCGCCGATGTGCACCTGTATCGCCAGCACGTTCCCAAGCGGGATGTCGCCATTAAGGTGCTGCGTCAGCAGGAAGGGCCGCGAGCGGCCGCCGCGATTCGCCGCGAAGCCAATGTGTTGGCGCAGGTGTCATCGCATCCCGGTATCGTCTCGCTCTACGCCACCGGCCGCACCGATTCGGGTGCGCCATGGATGGCACTCGAAGCCTGTCGACCACCGATCTGGGAGCGCGGCGGAACCACCCTGAGTCTCGTAGACGCGCTGCGATACGGGGTCATTATGGCCGGTGCGCTCGCGACGCTGCACTCGGTGGGGATTGTGCACCGGGATGTGAAGCCGGCAAACATCCTCGTCACCGAGTTTGGTGCGCCGGTGCTCACCGACTTTGGTATTTCGGGTGCCACTGGGCTGCCGATGCGCCCCGGCGAGGGTGGGCTATCGGTGCCCTGGGCCGCACCCGAGGTGCACTACGAGAAGATCACGGTGTCGCCAGCGCAAGATGTCTACTCGCTCGCGGCGACAATCTGGACGTGGCTAGCGGGCAGCTCACCGTTCGAGATCCCCGGCGGCGACAACTCCCGCAGCGCGCTGGTGGCGCGAGTGCTTTCGGCACCGGCCGGTGCTATCGCGCGTCGCGATGTGCCCGATTCGGTAGCTCAACTGTTGCTACGGGCAATGTCGCGGGATGCGGCGAGCCGACCATCAGCGGCTGATTTTGGTCGGATGCTGCAACAGCAACAGCGGGAACTCGGTATTCCCGAAACCGAACTCGAGATCCGCTCGTTCGGCACGGTGCGCGAGGGGCGCGCCGCGGTTGAACTCGCAGACGACCCTGACGCCACCCGCATTCGCCCCGTATCGGTCATCAGCGCGGCAACCACCCGGCAGCAAGCGTTCGACTTTTCAGATCAGCCCATGGCGCGCCACCTGTCAGACTCGCTGCAGCGCAGCACCGACGGCGAAAACGCAGTGCGGGCGGCCGCGCCGCGCCGCGCATCGGTGGTAGGTAACGCCCTGGCGATTGCCGCCGGGGTGCTTGTGGCCGGGGTGCTGATGTTTGCGCTCTTGCGGGGCGGTGGTTGGACTGTCGCACCGGCAGGCGAGAGTCGCAACCAGAGCAGCACCGAAGACGTCGTGCCAACTAGCGTGCCCCAGGTGTCGGAACTCAAATTGACGGTGAACGGTGAGGATGTGGTGGCTACCTGGCAGGCCCCCGACTATGTTGCCGAGATGAGCGGAAAACCGTTTGGCTACCGCGTTGAGCGGGCAGGGCACGAAACAATCATCGAGCTGACGGCAAACAATTCGGTGACATTCCCGATTGTCAGCGGCTCGAACTGTATCGAGGTGTGGGTGCGCGGTGCCGATGGGCAGGTGTCGCCGAGCCAGCGCGCCTGCTTGACGCAATAGTCGTTCAGCGACCAGTTGCCGGAGTATCTCGGCAGTCTTGCGCCACCGTGTCTGCGGCGATGACCGATAAGTTGCGAAAAGCTTTCGCAGGGCGAGTCGCTCGGGGTACACTGCCCCTTGTCGGTGATCAAACGGGCGGTAGCGGGGAGGACGCAGTGACAGAGAACGTTGAGGTAACTCCGGAGGCAGTATCGACTGCCGAGCATCTGGTCACCTCAAGCGGCGAGGTGACCAACGAGACCGCGTCGAAAGTGAACGAGGCCTCGGCCCGCCAAGACGAATCTAAGTGGACCGACCTTTCAGAAACGAGTACGGCACAGGTTCGCAGCCAAAAGTTCATGGCTACGCTCGCCGACCGGATGCGCGAGGCGGCCGAGGTTGCCGAGCGCTACGCGCAGCTGCTCACGCAGACCCACGAAGAGTTTCAAGCGCTTGACGAGGCTGCCCAGCAGCAAATGGCCGACCAGTTCGCGCAGCTCGATGAACGCACGGGCCTGAGGCAATACGAGCAGTCGTTCGACCCGTACCGGCAGCGGCAGCAGCTCATCGAAAAGTTACGTTTCATGCCGCAATTCATTCGGTCGTCGGTGTTCAGTAACGATGAGGTTCTGGCAAGTTTGTTGCCCGGTTCTACCGACGCTGAACGGGCCCAGGTGCGTGAGGTGCTGCAGCGCGAGAACCCGCAGTATTCCGCCATTGACGAATACCACAAGCAGCAGGTGCAGGCTGACACCAGCGCCTCAGCTGGTAACTAGCCAGCCGTGAGTGAAATTTTTGCAAGAGGACACTAAGGACTAAACCGTGGGCTACTACGTTGACCGACTCAGCAAGGTGATGCAGGCGAACCTCGGAGCCTTCACCTTCGACTCAGTCGAACTGACTGCTGCGGCCGCTCAACTCGACTCGAGTGCTCGCAAACTGCAGGGCATCATGCAGCTCGATTCGATGTTTGGCGGCAACACCGATGTTGCCATCCGCTCAAGCTTCGACAAGCTCAGCAATTACATCGACATGCTGCAAGAAACCGCGCTGCAGGGGAGCTCGATTACCGACGAGCTACAGGCGCACATGGAGACCGCTCAGAGCGAGTACCAGAACCTGCCCAGCGGCGGAGTGAACTTCTGGGAGTATGCCTACGGCAAGTTGCCGGTGGTGTGGTCTCCAGAGACCGGCATCACCAGTGGCTCGAGCTTCCTCGAGGGTCTGCGTGCACGCCGCGAAGAAGAGCGTGAGCGCCAAGCTCAAGAGGCACTGCGGAGACTGCGCTCCGGCATGGACCGTAGCTCTCTTGAGATCCCCGAAGTGCTTCGTGAGAAACTCCTGCTGGACGGTCCCTACGATGCGTCATCCTCGCCGTATTTCACCGATCGCAGCGGGGTTCCCAGCGGCCAGCCCATGGTGTACTCTCCCTCGACGAAGGTGCCCCCCGCATCCGAATGGCCCATCAAGGTGTACCGTCCCGGCGAAATGAGCCAGGACGGGCCACTCGACAACGGCTACTCGCTGCCCCTCGACCCGCGTGACGGTGCTGCCCCGCGCGACCCGGTGATTCGTGATCTCGCCGAGCAAGAAATGCGCCGTCAGGTAGCCGGCGGCACGCTGCTCGCCGGCGCCGGCGCCGGAGCTGGCGCGCTCGGTCTCGGCGCTGCGGCCCTCGGTGGCCGTGGGGGCGCGGCACTGGTGCCCAACGCTGCACTGCCAATGATGCCGGCAGCCGGGGTGCCGGCCGCAGCCGCTGGTGGCATGGCTCCCCGAGCCGGCGGAATGGGCATGATTCCGGCAGCCGGTGGAATGGCCGGTGGTGCTGCGGCGGGCGCTGCTGCGCGCGGCGGCCGCGGAGCTGGATTTGGTGGTGGCGCAGGTGCTTCCGGCGCTGGCGCGAGCCGTAGCGTGAATGCCCCCGGCGGTCGCGGTATGGGCGCTGGCGGTGGTGTCCGCGGTGTAGGCGGCGTGGGTGCCGGTGCAGGTGGCATGAGTGCTGGTAGCGGTGCAGGTGCTGGTGCCAGTAGCAGTGCTGCTGCAGGCGCGGGTGCCGGTCGCGGGGTTGGTGCGGCCGGAGCAGCCGGTGCCGGTGCTGGTCGCGGTGGCATGGGCATGGTTCCCATGGCCGGTGCTGCCGGCGCCACCGGTGGCGCCAAAGGCCGTGATAAGCGTGACACGCGGCGCCGCAGCAACTATGGGGCCTCGGGTGTTGAGTTTTATGACGCGCCGGCGCAGGTCGACGTTGGAGCTGCCGGTGACGCCGGTGCGGTAACCGACCGCGTGATTGAGGTCGCGGCTCCAGAAGGTGACCGCTGGTGACTGTAACCAACCGAGTGGGGGGAGTTGCACGTCGCTGGCAGAAGACTGCGGCCGCCGCCCTCGTGGCGTTGAGTGGCAGCCTATTGCCACCGCTTGCGCACACCGCAGCGGCTGCAGAGTCAACCGCATGGTTCAATACCGAGCTCGGCTATGCGCAGCTTCTTGAACAGGGCCATGACGGTTCAGGAGTGACGGTCGCTGTTGCCGAAAGTGGCGTCGACCTCGATTCGCCCGACCTGCAGGGAGCGGATATCGAGTTCGTGCCAATGCCCGATGAATGCGCACCGCTGCGCGACATTGCCAAGCAAGAAAAATTGACCAACCTCGATGGCGTCGACTACGAAGGCTCAGTCAACCACGGCACCAATGTGGCCGCCATGATCGTCGGCCAGGGCGGCCCTGATCGCATCCAGGGCGTAGCGCCGCGCGCAAAGCTACTGGTAATGGAGACCCCGTTTGTGCTCAGACCGAGCTCTTCAAAGTGGCCCAGCGAGTGCGATCCGGCAAAGGTGCTCAGCGCAGGACGCATGGCGGATGCCGAGCGGCACGGTGCCGACATCCTGTCGATCTCGGTGGTGGGCCCCATCCAACCGGGTAACTACGATAACGCCTACTGGCAGATGCAAGACAGGGCACTGGTGACCGGTGCCGGTAACCGCAAGATGGTAGAGGCTGAATCGGCCGGGCTGCCGGGCGTGGTGGCCGTTACCGCCACCAAGCAGGGCAACAAGGCAACCGATTGGGCTTCGGCAGGTACCGAAGTCACCGTGGGAGCACCCGGCGAGGGGCTCGTGCTGCGTGGCAGCGATGGAAAGCTATCGACAAACGGCGCGGGTACGAGTTTCTCGGCGCCCATTGTTGCTGGCACTCTCGCCCTTGGACGTCAGCAGTGGCCCGACGCCACCTACAACCAGCTCATCCGATCACTCACCGCAACCGCGACAGGCGGTGGCGCTGTTTCAGACGAACTCGGATACGGCGGCATCGACCCGGTTAAGTTCATCCAGAACGACCCCTCGCAATATCCGGATGAGCCGCTGCTCTACCCCGACTCGATCAACGCCGACCCCGAATGGCTCGCGGTTCGCGATGTCTGCGAGGGCTTCCTCCTCGACGAAACCTTGGGATATCCGAGCAACTATCGGGTGGATGCGGGTATCAATCCCGAAGTTGTGAAGTGGCTCCCTCAGGAAGCCAAGGATGAGGGCTGGCTCGGCGCAGCGCCCGAGGCTGACTCGTGGGGTGCACCAGCACCGGGTGAATCGGAACGAACCGACGCAGCGGGAGATTCTGCAACTTCGCAGTCGCGGCCGTTGGGTTCTTTTCCCGTCATCGTGATCGGTATTATCGCCGCGTTCGTGGTTATCGCGGTGGTGGTGATTGTGGTGGTGGTGGTGGTGATTGTCGCGAGCCGCAAGAAAAAGCAGCCCGCGCACGTGGCGCCACCGCAGGGAATGTTCCCGCCCGGTGGTCAACCGCATGGTTATCAGGCACCCCCGGGCTCAACGAACGGCCCTCCGGGCGGTTATTCGAACGGCTACCCGAACCAGTTTCCGGGTGAACAGCAGCGATCACAACCACCCAGCTAGTCTTCGCTTTTGATGAGAAAGCCCTGATCAGAGGCGACCCCCAAAAGTAACGGAAAAGTAAATTGTAAAATTACTCGAAGCCCGTATACTGCACACGCAATCCGCACGAAGCAGGCACACGTCTGCGAACCAATACACAGAGGTGAATCATGACTGTTAACGCAGAAGCTGGTGCCATTGATCGTGGTGCCCAGATCGTCAGCACGTCGCGTAACGAGCTGACCCAGACCATTTCGAACCTCCGCGGCCAGATCGAGGCAATCTCGGTGGGTGCTTTCGATGGTCGTACCGCCACCCAGTTCCGTCAGCTCATGACGCGCTGGGACGAAGACGCCAACCGCCTCGTTTCGGCTCTCGACAACTTCGAGTCAGACCTCCGCGGCACTCAGGCAGACTTCGACACCACCGATGAAGAGCGCGCCGCTTCGCTCAACATCGAAACCTCGAACATCAACTTCACCTACGGCGCCTAGTCGGCGGGAACGAATCGAAAACGGAGAATAATCATGACTGACATTCGTGTTGACTATGGCGTAGTTGCCAACGCACAGAACGACATCGACGCCGGTTCGCGCAACATCTCGAACCAGCTCGACGACATGGAGAACCAGCTCAAGCCGCTCGTTGAGCAGTGGACTGGTGAAGCAGCCAACTCGTACCAGGTCGCCAAGGCGAACTGGAACTCGGCCCTCACCGACATGAGCCAGGTGCTCCAGCAGATCAAGGGCCTCCTTGGTGAATCGGCTTCGAACTTCAACCAGACCGACCGCAGCGGCGCAGCCCGCTTCGGTGGCTAGTCAGTTCTGACGCAGCGAAAAGACCCTGGTGGTAAGCCAGGGTCTTTTTGTGTGTAAGGGTTGCAGATACGTGCGTGCCGCCGCTGCAGCTAGCGCAGCCGCAACCTGAACCGGCCGATGTGAATCTCGTCACCGGGAAGCAAAGCCACGGGCGAATCAGCACTGAGCGCGAGCTCGTGTCCGTCGCGCACTAGGCGGGTGCCGTTCGCCGAGCCAAGATCGGTGACAAGCACCGCGCGCTCCATCACCTCAATTGCGAAGTGTGTGCGGGAGATCGACCGACGCTCATCCACGATCGTCACTACCTTCTCGCCATGCTCAGCCACGGGCTTGCGGCCCACGAGCATCCTGCCAGCGAGCTGCTCGTGTTGGCCGTCTGGGAGCAACAATTCGGTCGGGGCAGTGGGTACCGCAGCCTCTTCGGCAACCTGAGTCTCGTCGATTGACTCGAGTTCGGATGCCACCTGCTGAAACAGGTCTGGCAACCGGTCACGGACAGGTAGGGCACGTGCTGCTCGGCGCGAAAGTGGCGCGGGCGCAGAGGGTTTGGGAGCTGTAGTAGCCGCCTGGGACGCCGCATCGGACGGCGGCGTATCCGGCGCGATAGGAGGCGTCGCCGCAGCTGTAGGGGATGGCACAGCTGCAGAACTCGCAGGCTCAGACTGAGCATCGGCGACTGGCGGATCGGCGGGTGCCGGCGTAGCTGGGGCGCCTGCAGGTGAACTAGGTGCAGTGGGCCTGGGTGGCACAGGGCTTACCTGCCTGGAGGCAGGACGTGGCGTCTGCAGGCCCGGATGATTGGGAGCCTCAGCGGGAATCTCAGCGGGAGCCGCCCCGGGTGGTGCCGCGGGGCCAGACTCAGCCGAGGCGCTAGCTGGGGCGGCGGGCGCCACCGGTGGCGGTGTGAAGCCTGGAATCGCTGGATTGGAGTTAGCTGGCTTGGGGGCTGCAAAGCTCGGGACCGCCGAGCTGGGGATCGACTGATTCGAAACCGCAGGGCTGGGCACTGCCGGGTGTGGCGCCGGCGGTACCGCCGGCACGGGCTGTGGCGACCCCGGATGCGGCTGCTGCGGCTGCTGCGACTGCGGCGGCTCCGGTAGCTGTGGCAGCTGCGGCAGCGATGGTGGAGCGGGAGCCGCGGTCGCAGACGGCGCGGGGCTGGCGATTCCCGGGCCGATGAAACCAGCGCGAACACCGATACTGGTTCCGCCTGCCGCACCGACGTGACCGGGCACACCCGGGTCGGTAACCGTGCCGGCAGCTGGCTGAGCATCCACTTGCATCCCGGTGGTTGCCGGAGGCCCAGCCCAGGTTTCTTCAGGAGCCGATTGCGCAGCACCCGTTTCGTGCCAGAGCTGTGTCGATTGCTGCGTGCCAAAACCGTGATCCTCAATGGCTCGCTGCACGTCGAGGTTTGCTGGCTCGGTGTCGGCGCGGTGTTCTGAGCCAACCCCGAACACCGAAGTCAAGATCCAGATACCCGGGGTCGCCCCGGTAATGCGCCAAACGAAGCACCACACCAGCAGCAATTGCGCGCAGACAATGATGGTCAGTAGCGACGACTTATGGCTCAGCCACCAGCAAACCCCCGCAGCTGCGCCAACAATAGCGAGGTCAAGCAGCAGCCCCAGCCACGGCACTCGGCCCGAGCGAGACCCTGGCGACTCGGTGGTTGCGAGCGCGTCAGCAGGGGGTGTTGCCACGGTAAATGGTCCTCTCATTTGGGTTTAAAGCGCGAAGCGCGCGCACGCTGGCGGGCATTATACCGCCGATCGAACCGCGCTAAACAGGCCGGAAGTGACGATGGCCGCCGGAATCGCCAGCCCGAGTGCCACGCGTTCAAACACATCCGCCATACGGGTGATTAGTGGCGCATACATGCCATGCCGAATCCAAATACCCACGGCGCAGCAACCCGCGGCGCCCGCAGCGGCACCACCAATCCACACCAGATCGTCACCCGGCGGGCGCATGGCGAGAAAACCACACAGCAGCACCACCACGACCAGGCGCGGTGTCCAGCGTGCAAAAGCGGTGCGTGAATCACGCGGTTGCAGCAGGAAGTGAGCGAAAGCTATACAGATCAGCGCGAGCGCCGCCCAGCCCTCGATAGTGGGTTGACCGACAACGGCCATCACTCCCGGCGCCGAGGCAACGAGCACAATACAGGCCGTGCTGATTGCGACGGTATAAAGACCACTCGCCAGACGCAGGGTGTGGCGCACGCGGGCAGGAGTAATGCGGGCCGGGGGACGCGTCTCGGGCGCGTGAACTGAGGGGGCGGTGCTCATCACCGCGGGCATATCGACGAGCTGTTCATCAGGCACCCGCACCGAAAGTGACGGCGCAAGACCCAGCATTGCCACGGCAGCGGCAACACCGAGCGGGGCGGCGATGGCGTTGTTGGTTTGTACGATGCTGATAATCGACAGCCCAGCGGCGGGAATCACCCAGAGCCGGATCGCCGACTCATAGTGTTCGTGTCGGTGTAGCGTCGGCACCAGCACTGCCGCGAGCACGCCAGCCCAGGTAAATGCGAGCGCGTACGACCAGCCGGCGGCAATCGCGGGATGCGGCACCAGCACGGCACCACAGGCTGCGGCCACGACCGGCGCAGTCAAGCCATGCCAGATCGGCTGCGTCGGCAGCCGCCACAGTAGCGACACTGCCGCCACGGCGAGTATCGCGGCGAGTGTGAACCGCAGCGGCCAATTGCTCGCCATCAAGAGGCTGATGATTGGGCTGAGCGCCGTCAGGATGCAGATCGCGGCTAGTGGCGCAAGCGAAATTCGCTGTTCAACCTGCGCGGCCGCTTTCACAGCACTGGTGCGTTCGGCTGACGTGGCTTCGTGCCTGCTTCGCAAGAAGATCGTTGAGCCGGCCGGGATGGTGGCGCCAAACACTTCCGACTCGGCGAGCTTGCGGCCAAGCTCATCGAACGCATCCACCGGGTCGGATGCGGTGCTCACCTGCGCGAGCACACCTGCGACTGTCGAGCGCGCGGGAACTGCGATATCGAGCACCTGGTCGCCCCGGTAGAGCGTCGCGGTGGTCTGGCTATCGGGCACGTCCTGCACCTCGTTTCGGCCCGGAGGAATCGAACGGACAGCGGCTTGCGTGTTACGGCTGACACAATCAGCTCACTGTCTTGACGGGCTATAGTCTAAGGCAGCAAAGCGGCGATCAGGCCAACTTAACGTCAACTCCGGGGGTGCGAGTGCCGACTCCACGATCAGGCAATGTCGAGCGGCCAAGGCTCCCGAAGGGAACTATTGCGATACAGCCACCGCCCGATGTCGTCGAAGGAGCCGGCCCGGGCAACATCATGGCGATGGTGGTGCCGATGTTCGGTTCGATGGGCATCATGGTGTTCATGGCCTTCTCGGCCAATGCCAACCCGCGCATGCTGCTGATGGGTGGCACGATGGTGGTGTTGATGATCGCGATGGTGGCGTTCACCGTCGCGCGCCAGGTCACGCAACACCGCACGAAAGTCACCAATCAGCGGCGCGAGTACCTCGCCTATCTGGGCGATTTGCGTAAGGATGTGCGGCGCGCGGTGGTCGACCAGCGGGCCTTCGCCACCTGGAATCTGCCCGAACCCGAGGCACTGCCGATGATCGTGCAGCAGCGCGAGCGGCTCTGGGAGCGAAGCGATCCCGATCTCAATACGTTTGCCGCTCGCATCGGCACCTCGACGCAGCGCCTCGTGCTCGATTTGCGTGAGCCAGAACTGGCGCCGCTGTCGACCGCCGACCCGGTGTGTCTTTCGGCGGTGACGCGCTTCGTATCGACCTTTGAAAACATCGACGATCTACCGGTGGGGTTGAGCGTCGCCAACTACGGTCGCATTGAGGTGGCTGGTCGACGCGAGCACGCTCGTGACTTGGCGCGATCGATGGTCACCTCACTCGCCACCCTGGTGAGCCCCGAACTGCTGCAGGTGGCGTTGATCGCTGACGAAGACGGTCTGCAAGAGTGGGACTGGCTGAAGTGGCTGCCGCATATTCGCAGTCAACAAACCGATGCGCTCGGCGGGATGCGCATGATGGGCGGTTCGTTCGCCGAAGTGCTTGATCTGTTGCCGCCCGACATTCTTGAACGCGCGCGGATGTTGCCCGGTGGTTCGCCAGATGTGGCGCTGCCGCAGGTGATCATCATTGTTGACGGTGTGCAGCTGTCGATTCACGAGCGAGATGCGCTGCTTCGCCAGGGCATTTGTGTGCTTGAGCTGCTTGAAGAGTGGGGCAAGCTTGACGACTACACGACCCTGCGCCTGGTGGTGACCCCGCGCACCGACGGCACCCGTGAACTGACGGTTGCCACGCTGGCAGACGGCACAAACACGCTCACCGCCGATGCCATGTCGCGCGCGTTGGCGTTGACGGTGGCGCGCCGATTGGCTCGCTACGGCGGGGATGGTGCCGACGAGTTGGCCGAGTCGGCCACTCCGCGCGGCACCAGCGACCCCACTCGCCAGCGTGACCTGCTCGAGCTGCTGCATCTGGGTGATATCCGCGACTTCGACCCGAAGGTCGACATCGTGATGCGGCAGGGACGTGACCGTCTCAACGTGCCATTCGGTGTGACGCCCGAGGGCGTGCCCGTGAAGCTCGACATTAAAGAAAACGCGCAGCAGGGTATGGGCCCGCACGGTCTGCTCATCGGTGCCACCGGCTCGGGTAAGTCGGAGGTGTTGCGCACCATCGTCGCCGCAATGGCACTCACCCACAGCCCCGAACAGCTCAACTTTGTGCTGGTCGACTTCAAGGGTGGAGCGACGTTTGCCGGTATGGCCGAGATGCCGCACGTGTCGGCCACGATTACGAACCTCGAAAGCGAGCTCTCGCTGGTCGACCGTATGGAAGAGGCCCTGCACGGCGAGATGGTGCGCCGGCAGGAGATGTTGCGCGCGGCGGGTAACTATCCGAACGTGCGCGAATACGAGCAGGCGCGACGCGAGGGGAAGCACAACTATCCGCCGATGCCGGCGCTGTTCATCATCCTGGATGAGTTCTCTGAGCTGCTGAGCGCGAAACCAGGCTTCATCGACACTTTTGTGGCGATTGGTCGCCTCGGGCGTTCGCTTGAGATTCACCTGCTGCTGGCCACGCAGCGATTGGAAGAGTCGAAGCTGCGGGGCCTGGAATCACACCTGTCGTACCGGGTGGGTCTGCGCACTTTCTCTGCACAAGACTCGCGGGCGGTGATCGGAACTCCGGATGCATACGAGCTGCCGGCCGTGCCGGGTGTCGGTTTCTTGAAGACCGCCGGTGAAGGAATGACGCAGTTCCGTGCATCCTATGTGGGTGCGCCACCGAAACCACGTAAGGCTGAGGCGGCGAAAACCGCACCGAAGCGCTCGAGTGCAGCACGCATCCTGCCGTTTACCGCAGCGCCGGTGCTAGAACGCAAACCCGACCCGGCAACTGTTGCACCAGTCGAGCCCGAGACCGTGGTGAAAGCTGGCGACGAACGCTGGGAAGGCATGTCGATTGCCGATATTGCGATCGCCAAGCTGCTTCCGATGGAACCGAAGGCGCACCAGGTGTGGCTGCCGCCGCTTGATCTGCCTGACACCCTCGACCAGCTCTTTGGCGACCTCGCTATTAACCGTGAGTACGGGCTGCACTCGCCGAGCTGGCGGGCGAAGGGGCGACTCACCGTTCCCATCGGCATTAAGGATGTGCCACGCGAACAGCGACGCGAGCATATGGTGCTCGAACTCACCGGTGGTGCCGGTAACGTCGTGATTTACGGTGGCGCGCAATCGGGTAAGTCGACGGTGCTGCGAACACTGGTGATGGCGCTGTCGCTGGTGAACACGCCGCGCGAGGCGCAGTTCTACATCCTCGACTTTGGTGGCGGAACTTTTACCGGGTTCCGCAATGCTTCGCACGTGGCCGCGGTGGGAAGCCGTGATCGGCCAGACGTGGTGGCACGAATTATTGCCGAGATCACGGCAATCATGGCCGACCGGGAAGCCTATTTCCGCGAGCACGGTATCGACTCGATCGGCACCTATCGGCGGGGCCGCGAAGCCGGGCGCTACGACGACGGTTATGGCGATGTGTTCCTGGTAATTGATGGCTGGAACAACATGAAGGCCGACTTCGTCGATCTTGACCGCACCATTCAAGACCTTGCTGGCCGGGCACTGGCGCTGGGTGTGCACCTGGTTGTTGCCACAGCCCGACAGGCCGATATGCGGCAGGCGCTGCAGGGCGCATTCGGTTCGGTGTTTGAGCTGCGCCTCGGTGAAGTGCGCGACTCAACCATCAACGCGAAGAAGGCGGCACTGGTGCCCGAGGGAACACCGGGGCGTGGTTTATCGACCTCTGAGCATCACGTGTTGGCCGGCCTGCCGCGTATCGACGGCAAAAATGAGGCCGACACTATCGCTGATGGTGTGGCCCATGCCTGGAACGCGATCGGTTCGGCATGGCAGGGTGCCCCGGGCCCCAAGCTCAAGATGCTGCCCGAAATGCTGCCGCTCGAGCAGGTGCGTTCTGCAGCGAAACCAGAGGTCGCCGGCGGTGTGTTGCTCGGTATCGACGAGGCGCGCCTCGAACCGATTGGTTTCGACCCGGCAGTCTCACCGCATCTATTCGTTTTCGGTGACTCGCAGAAGGGTAAGACGGGCGTGCTGCGGTTGATCGCGCACGAGGTGATGCGCCTGAACCGGCCGCCCGAGGCGCAGTTCTTCCTGGTCGACTTCCGCCGCAGTATGCTGCAAGAGATCCCGGATGTGTACCTGGCGGGCTACTACACGAACCACCAGGTGACCACAGCCGCGATGGCTGAAATTGCCGGGTTGCTCAAGCAACGGCTGCCGGGCAAGGATGTGACACCGCAGCAGCTGCGCGACCGTTCGTGGTGGCAGGGGCCGGAGTTCTACATCATGGTCGACGATCTTGACCTGGTGAATACTTCGCAGGGTAATCCGTTGGCACCGATTGTTGAACTATTGCCGCAGGCGCGAGATGTCGGGCTGCACCTGTTCATCACCCGACGTTCGGGTGGTGTTTCGCGGGCGCTGTTCGATCCGGCGATTCGAGCGCTCATCGACCTCGGTTCGACCTCGCTGCTGCTGCCCGGTAGCCCCGAGGAAGGTCCGGTCATCGGCAAGATTAAGTTCCAGCCAGGGCCCGCCGGTCGTGGCCAGCTGATCTCACGAGCCCACGGCCGACAGCTGATTCAGGTTGGGTATATGGAACCGCAGCTGGCCGAAGAGTGACGCCATGACCCCCGAAAGGATCGACCGCATGAACCTGCCAGTTGAGTTCATCCACGGCATGGGGCAGGGGCCCGAATCGTGGCTGCCGGTCATTGCACAGCTACCCGAATGGGTGGATGCGAACGCCGCGAGTATGCCATCGATTTCGGCGCCGGCGCATGTGCCATTCACGCTCGACCGAGCCGCCGATTGGGTTGCCGCCGAACTTGCTGACCGCACCGAAGATTCGGCAGTGGTTGTGGGGCTTTCACTGGGTGCGAAGGTCGCGATCAGACTCGCAAGCCGTGAGCCGGGTCTGGTGCGTGGCCTGGTGCTATCGGCTCCGGTGGCGAAGCCTCCGAAGGCGCTGATGAACGTGCAACGAGCGCTGCTGCGGATGATGCCGGCAAAGCAGCTGGAAGCCGGGTCGATTGCGCACGGTGGCATCGGGCTAAACAAACAAGATCTGCTGGATGTGTTGCAGCATCTGGCCAATAGCGACCAGAGCGCTGAACTCACCCGCATTGAAGTGCCGGTGCTGGTGCTCGTTGGTGAGCGTGACCGGCTGAATCACCGGTTCAGTGGCCGGGTTGCCGAACTGCTGCCGAACGCTACGATGCGGGTGGTTCCCGACGCCGGCCACGATTGGAACCGCACGCATCCGGCGCAGTTCGCGAAGATCGTGACCGAGTGGCTCGAAACGCTCGATGCTGTCTAGTGGCGGATGGTTTCGTTTCTGACAGTTTGCTGTTAGCTCGACATCTTGTCGTTGACCCTGATGCATCCGCACCGTAATCTACTACTGCATGTAGTAATCATCGATTGGCTCGAAATCGAGCGGTTGAGTGACCAGCCTCGAAATCGACACGCTTGAGTTGCAGCAGACAAAAGCGCGGGGCGAAGTGGAGCCCGCCCCTGTCGGAGCGATAACTACCGGATGCAATGCCGTAGTGGGCCGATTGATCTGGCAGCAGCAGACCTGATCATCGGCCCCAGGTGTTTTCCGGCGGTGGATTCCCGCTAGCTCGGGTTGGCAGATTGTCGCAGTCGGATGGGTTCGGGAAGACGCCGTTTGCGTCCCAGCGGCCACACGCGCAGAGTGAGCCGTATCGCGCGTGCCTCAAGCGATGCATCCCCGGTCGCATCCCCCATTTTGACGAGCGCATTGGCGAGGTTTGCGGCACCCGCCTGCTTACCAGCCGTGTCGTCGGCAATGAGTTCAATGAGCAGCGCAGTTGCGCGCTTGAACTCGCGCCCGGCAGGAAGCCACCTTGGAAGCAGCCGCGCCGCCACCGAGGCGACACGCATCAGGCGTGGATGCGAACCGCGCAAATGCGCGTATTCGTGCGCGACTACCGCCTGCAACTCGGGTGGGCTGAGCAGCGCTTCCAGCGCGGTCGAATACATGATCTGCGCGCTTCGACCCGGTACCGAGCAGGCAAAGAGCGAGTCGCTGGCAACCAGCACCAGGGTGAAGCCCGGGCGTTCTTCAAGATTAAGTGCGGCATCGGCCAGGGCTATGCGCTCGCGGTCTTGGGCGTGCTGTAGCGGTTCGTCGACCTGTGCAACGATCGCGATCACGCCACCGATAATTGCTAGCGAACCCCAAGCGGCGGCGGTGACGATAAGCGACTCGCTCACTGTCGAGATGCTCGCGGTGTCGAGGCTCGACAAAACGAGCGCGAACAGGGCGTTGAGTATGAGCGCGCAGCCGGTGAAAAAAGCGGCAAACCACAGTGCGAGCGCGAGTTTGGGGCGGTGTACCGTCCAGGTTGCCCGGCTCAGCAATGGGGGCACTGCCAGGATGCACACGAGTGCGAGTGCGAGCGAGATCGCTGCGGCAATCATTGGTTAGCGGCGCTTGTGCTTTCGGTTCGACCGATTGAACGCCGACATCAGCAGCTCAACATCGGCCTCATCGAGATTACCCGCGAACTGGAGCAGTGCGGCCTCGCGATCTCCGGTGTTGTTCAGCGCGGTGAGCATGCGGTCACCGGCGTGCTCGCCCGCGCTGTGGGTGGCGCTGAATCGCACTTTGCGGGGCGACTCGGCCTGTCGCTGCACCTGGCCTTTACGCTCAAGCCGGTCGAGCGCGGTCATGAGTGTCGTATAGGCGGGGGTTCGGCCGCTGAATCGGTCTTGGATGTCGCGGGCGCTGATCGCTTCGTCGCTGGCCCAGAGAATCTGCATGACCTCACCCTCGAGTTCACCGCGTTCGCGGGTGCGGTCGCCAGCCATCATGCCTCCAAATGCTCTATCGATACTCTACATGATGTAGATCGCCGCGTCGCCGCGGCGCATCCCGCGCACCGCCGCGCATCCCGCGCACTGATATTCACCTTCTGTGTGCCTCCGCGTCAATTGTGTGTGTTGTGCCACGTACAAATGACGCGGAGACCCACAAATCCCGCTGCGGCGGAGCGTGCCGAAGTGGAAAGCGGCGGATGCGGCGCGGACGCCCAAGCGGGCGGCGCGGATGTGGGCGGCGGCGCACCGCGGCGAAGGCGGAGTGGAGGGGCTGACGGGAATCGAACCCGCGCTGTCTGCTTGGGAAGCAGAAGTTCTACCATTGAACTACAGCCCCACACGCTGCACAGTGCAGCGAATGGAAGTATAGCACCGAGCCGCGCGGGCATCCCGTCGTGATGCGCGTCGGCGGCTGCGGCACGTGGATACGAAAACCCGTGATGCGGCCGTGAAAAAGCGCCGAAATATTAAGCCGATTCACAACTCAAAGCAGTAGCGTTGCATCATGGAAATCCAAGGCAAACTCGCATCCGCAGTAAACACCCAAGTCACCCTCGAGCAGCACTCGGCGCTCGCCTATGACCAGCTCGCATACGACATGGAAGCACTCGACCTTCCGGGAATCGCCAGCTGGTTCCGAGCCCAAGCCGACGAAGAGCGAGTGCACGCAGCCAAGTTTGCGCAGCATCTGCTCGACCGTGGCGGCCGACCGCAACTCGAACAGATCGACGCCATGACCGAACACGCAGAAACAGTGCTCGAAGCATTCGAAGCGTCACTCGCACAAGAAAAGCGCGTCTCTGACGCCATCCGCAACCTCTACCGCATCGCCACCGCCGAGGGCGATATCGACTCACTGCCATTGCTGCACTGGTTCATCGACGAACAGCTTGAAGAAGAAGCCAGTGTCAGCGAAATTATCGGCCGCGTGAAACTCATCGGCGACGACGGTGCAGGTCTGCTCAAACTCGACCAAGAACTCGGCTCGCGCCCGGGCGGCGAAAACCTCGCCGAAGCTGAATAGGGCCTCTCTGGCACTGAAGAATCCGCGCATCCCGGCGCGGATGTGACTACGCTGGCGTTATGCTGCTCAGCGACCGTGACATCCGCGCCGGGATCGACGCCGGCACTATCGCGCTCGACCCGTGGGACCCGCAAATGGTGCAGCCCGCGAGCGTTGACGTTCGACTCGATCGATACTTCCGGCTGTTCGACAACCACCGGTACCCATCAATCGACCCCGCGCAAGAACAACCCGAGCTCACGCATCTGATCGAAACCGCCCCCACCGAGGCATTCATTCTGCATCCGGGCGAATTCGTGCTCGCCGCCACCTATGAGCAGGTCACGCTCGGCAACGGCATTGCCGCCCGCCTCGAAGGAAAGTCGTCATTGGGACGGCTCGGGCTGCTAACCCATTCGACCGCCGGTTTCATCGACCCCGGATTCCAGGGGCACGTCACCCTCGAACTCTCCAACGTTGCGACCCTGCCAATCAAACTGTGGCCCGGTATGAAGATCGGCCAGCTGTGCTTCTTCCAACTCTCGTCGGAAGCCGAAGTGCCCTACGGCTCAAAGCAGTACCAGTCGCGGTATTTCGGACAGCGCGGGCCCACCGCATCCCGCTCGTTCCAGAACTTCAGCATCGTCGACGTCTCGCAGCGCAACGATGGCGCTCGCGGCGCCTAGCGGCTCGCCACCATGCCCATCCCAGAATTCATTGTTGAACTGCGATCGAAAATCGGCCACGCACCGCTGTGGCTGATCGGCTGCACCGCGGTGGTGCTGCGCCCACACGCCGACGATGCCGCAACCACCGCCGACGCCGAAACCGCCGAGCGGTCAACTGGCACAGCCGCCGCCGCACAGGCGCCTCGAGTTGGGCGGGGGCTTCGATCAGTTGACCGGCAGCGATGGTCGGCGGGCGACGGCAGCGAAGATATTCTGCTCGTGCAACGGGCAGACGACGGCCTGTGGGCACCGG
Source organism: uncultured Gulosibacter sp. (assembly GCF_963509965.1). Taxonomy (NCBI): domain Bacteria; kingdom Bacillati; phylum Actinomycetota; class Actinomycetes; order Micrococcales; family Microbacteriaceae; genus Gulosibacter; species uncultured Gulosibacter sp. The sequence goes on along the minus strand of NZ_CAUPDE010000005.1, from coordinate 36,789 downwards.
TGACTGGTGTGGTCGACCCCGGCGAACATCCGGCGATCACCGCCGTTCGCGAGACGCTTGAAGAAACCCGCGTGGATGCAGCAATCGAACGGTTGGCGCAGGTGCACGTCACCGATCAGGTCACGCACGCCAACGGTGATATTGCGCAGTACACCGGGCTCGTGTTCCGCTGCCGCTATCTCGGCGGCAGTGCGGGGGTGGGAGATGACGAGTCGCGACAGGTGCGCTGGTGGCCGAGCAACCTGCTGCCGCCGATGCGACAGGTGCACCGCGACGCGATTCGCGCGGCGCTCGCATCCGACCCGCTGTGTGAGCTGCGTGATGGTGAACGGATAATTCCGGTTCGCTAACGGCCACAGGGCCTAGGCTGGAGAGGTTATCGCCCACACTCGTGAAAGTGTTCGCATGTCGACCGCCCCCACGCCACAGCAGATTCGACGTTGGCGCCGCTACCTTGCCAACGAACGCGCTGAGGCGGCCACCTATCGCGCGCTCGCCAAACGGCGCACCGGTGAAGAGCGTGAGATTCTGCTCGAGCTTGCCGAAGCCGAGGGGCGGCACGAAGCGCACTGGGTGGCGCTGCTTGGCGAACATGCCACGGAGCCGCGGCCACCGAAAGCTGACCTGGCAACGCGATTGTTTGCCCGCTTTAGCCGCCGATTCGGTTCGGTGTTCACGCTCGCGCTAATGCAAAACGCTGAGGCACGTTCACCCTACGCGGCCGACCCCGACGCCACCGCGCAAATGGCGGCCGATGAACACATCCACGAAGAGGTGGTGCGTTCGCTCGCTACCCGGTCTCGAGCCCGGATGAGTGGCACATTCCGGGCGGCCGTGTTCGGTCTTAACGACGGCCTAGTGTCAAACCTCGCGCTGGTGCTCGGCATCGGCGCAACCGGCGCCCCAGCTCCGCTCGTGCTGGCAACCGGTATCGCGGGATTGCTCGCCGGTGCACTATCGATGGGCGCCGGTGAGTTTGTGTCGGTGTCGTCGCAGCGTGAATTGCTGGCCGCATCCACCCCTCGTGTCAGCACCGCCGAGCAGATTCCGCTGCTGGATGTGAACGCCAACGAACTCGAACTCGTGTACCGCGCCCGGGGGATGACGCGTGAAGAGGCCGCCACCCGCGCCGCGAGCATGTTCGCCCGCCTGGATGCGGCGGAGCGGCACACAGATCAGGCCGATGCGCACGAAGAACTCGGCACGCCGTGGGGAGCCGCGATCTCGAGCTTCCTGTTCTTCGCCGCCGGCGCGATTATCCCGGTGCTGCCGTGGCTGTTCGGGATGCACGGGCTGCCGGCAGTGCTGGTGGCCGCGGTTATCGTGGGGGCGGCGCTGCTGCTCACCGGTGGCGTGGTCGGGGTGCTGTCGGGCGCTTCGCCCTGGAAGCGTGCGCTTCGGCAGCTGCTGATCGGATACGGGGCCGCGGCCGTCACCTATCTGCTGGGTCTGGCATTCGGCGGCGTGGTCGCGGCTTAGCTGACCGGGGGCGACGGGTTAGTTTTCGGGCGCGCCGACGATGAGCTGCCCAGACTGTGCCGACTGCGTGACGGTCACGGTTTGGGTGCCCTCGTTGTACTCAAACTCGCACTGGAACGAATTGCCCTGCTCTACCTTCACCCAGGCTGGGCAGTTGACCTTTTCAACATCGGTGAGCCCGAAGTCATCACGCAGCACGTTGGCGACTTCCGATTCGAGCTTGCTCTCGTTATAGCTGAACACCTGGTTGGCGAAGAAGAAACCGGCTGCGGCGCCACCGACGATGCCCAGCGGCAGCAGCAGCGACAGCACGGCGACGGTGCGCCGGGCACCGCGCCCGGGCTTGCGAGTTTTACGTTTTTTCGGTTCTTCCCACTTCATCGGGGTGGGGGTGCCGTAGCTTGCTTTACCGCTGGTGTATGAGCTCAGGGGTGCGGGGGCGGCCGGCGGCGCTGCGGGGGGAGTGCTCGACGGGGCCTTGGGCACCGGTTGCCAGCGCGGCGCCGGCGCCTGCTGTTGGCCGGGGCGCTGACCGGCAGCCTGCTGGGGCACACCGCCGAACGGCTGCTGGGTTCGGTTACCGTGAGGCTGCTGGGGTGGGTTACTGTGCGGCTGCTGCGGCATCGGCCGCGTAAAGCGCGGATCCTGCGGGTGATTTGGGGGAGTGGTCATCAGTTTTTCCTCTCAAACCATCACATCGAGTTGAGCCGGTTAAGGAACTCATCAAGCTGCTGCCGAGTGGTGATTCGCAACACATCATTGCCGGGGATCGCATCGTCAGCCACCGGCTTCATCGACCCTGAGGGTGCCGTTGCGGTCATCTCGAAACCGATCTGCAGGCGCAGTGTATGGCCATCATCACCGGTGAGTGTGCCGTTCACTTCGATCTTGGTGACGGCACCGTCGCTATTCACCCACAGATGCAGCGGCAGCTTCATGGCACGCGTTTTTTCGGCGAGGAAGCCATCGAACTGCCCGTCGGATGGAATCAAACCCACATCCGACAGCGCCTCATAGCTCACCGCGGTGGCGAAGTGTTGGTCGCCATTGGAGCTGCGTGACAGTTGCACCGGAACATTGTCGTCCTGCTGTTTGGTGTTGTTCCAGGCCTTCACGAGGAAGCACATATAGGCCACCGAGTAGAGCGTGCAGTTCGACTCGGCATTGCGCATCCGGTCGAGATCACCCATCGGTAGCTGCACCCAGGTTTTGCCCCCGGCAAGCTGCTTCTTATAGCGATCACCCAACAAAAAGTAGGTGTACGGCGAGCCGGCCTGGTGCGACTGGTCGAACGAGTCGCCTTCGAGTGACGACACCCGACGCGAGACGTAGTTCTCACCCTCAACCGAAGTGAGGTATTCGAAGTGTGCCGAGCCGTGCGAATCCGATTCGATATGCATATATCCGGTGGCCTGGAACGACTCAATCTTGGTGAGGCTGGCAGTAGCGTCGAGATTGAGGAGTTTCTCGCCGGCATCCGCGTGGTAGGCGACTTTTTCATCGTGGTCGGCAACGGCCCAGGGTTTGATTTCGAAACTCGGGGTGCATCCCACCAGTAGGGATGCGACCAGCACCGAGCTGAGGCCCGCCGCGATGCCGCGACGCCAGGATGCGCGCATCATGATTGTCCGTCCAGGTCTCGGTAGAGGTTCAGTGCGGTCTGCCCCAACACCGAAGCGTTAGCGGTGGAGGTGTTGAGCATCACGGTTGAGGTGACGCCCACCACATAGCCCGTGCCCGACGCGGCATCATATTTGGTGAGCCAGCCGCCACCGGATGAACCCTGAGTCATATTGCAGGTGTGTGCATAACCGCCCTGCCAGTTCGATGCGTACTCGGTTGAAGCGCAGACATACTCGTCGAGCCCATCAAATGGAGGCGCCGACGGGTATCCCACCTGAGTCAGGGTGTCGGTGGGAATGCCGAAAGCAATGCCCTGCGCCCCCGTCACCTCTTGGATGGAGCGACCGTTTTGTTCTTCCATCTTGAGGAACGCGAAGTCGTAGTTCCAGCCTTCGTCTGAGGTCAGCACCCCCGAGTCGTCGGTGATGGCTTTATCGACAAACTCCTGCGGCACCGACACACTCACAGCAGCCCACATGCCATACGGGGCCTCCTCGGCATTATTGCGATCGCCAGGAACAAAAATCATCGATTCGGCGAGTGTGCCCTTGCCGTCGGTTGACACCACACAGTGCGCGGCGGTGACGACGATATCGCCCGAATCAGAATTAACAACGGTGGCCGAACACACATTCAGCGAAACACCGTCAAACGTGAAGTAGAGGCGCCCGAACGCGCTTGCGCCAAGCCCCGAACGATCGTAGAGTTCGGCATCCGAGATCACCCCGAGCCCCTTGGGTGAAGCGGGCATCGGTGCGGTTGCGGGGCGGCTGGCCCCGGTTGCCGGATCGCCGGGCCCGGAGGGTAGGCCATTGTCGGGAACCTGGAACTCCATCCCCTCGGCGTTGCGCAGTTTATTGGGGTCGCTCCAAAACTCGTGCGACTCTTGCGGTGAAAGTTCGAACTCTTCTCGCAGCCCCGAATCGCTGCTCTTCGGCACCGGCAAAAAAGGTTGATAGCCACCCGGCGAGGCCTGCACCGAGAAACTGGTGGAGCAGCCGGTGAGGGTGAGGGTGACGATTGCAGCTGCGGCAGCTAGCGCGGTGCGCAGGTGGCGAACGCCCATACATCCTCCGAAAACTGATCTACGGGGCATTGCCCCCAACCTCACTATCTCATCGTAGGTGGCTAAGGTTGCGCATCGATCTCGAGATGCAATCAGCAATTCATGATGTGCTCTGAAGCATGCCTCGAATCTCACTGCTCGATCTCATTCCGCTGACACAAAATCAAACCCCGCATGATGCGCTTCGTGACGCGCGCGAGATGGTGCGGGCCGCCGATCGGCTCGGCTACCACCGCTATTGGGTGGCAGAACACCACAACACGCGAGCGATTGCGTCGACCTCGCCCGCGGTGGCGCTGGCCTGGCTCGGCAGCGACACTGAACGCATCCGGCTCGGGTCGGGTGGCGTCATGCTGCCGAACCATGCCCCGTTTGTGGTTGCCGAGCAGTTCGCGCTGCTTGAGGCGATGTATCCCGACCGTATCGACCTGGGTCTGGGCCGCGCTCCCGGCACCGACCCGGTCACCGCCGCCGCACTTCGCCGCGACACCTCGCAAGAGGCGGTGCAGCGCTACCCGAACGATGTGGTCGAGATCATGCACTATCTCGACCCCGCCAACGGTGCGGTGACGGGGAATTTGCGCCACCGGCTGCACGCAGCGGCCGATATTCCCCACTCGCCGGAGGTTTGGTTGCTCGGCTCGAGTCTGTTCTCGGCTGAACTGGCCGGGGCGATGGGGCTGCCGTATGCGTACGCCAACCACTTCAATATGGGCGGGGATGCGGTCAGCGCCGCCAACCACTATCGCCGGCACTTCACCCCATCTGCAAGGCAAGAACAGCCACAGTTCATGATTAGCGCGTCGGTTTTGGTGGCTGGCACCGAGGCCGAAGCGCAGCGGTTGGATGTGACTCAGCGCGTTTCTCGCTTCCAGCTGCTTGCCGGCAAGCTCGACAAGTTGCTTTCGCCTGAGGCTGCTGCCGAGTTCGCCGTGGATGTCGAGCACACCGATCTGTGGCAGCGGTCGAAGGGGAACCAGTATGTCGGCACTGCCGAAACGGTGCGCGACGGGCTTGCCGAACTTGTTGAGCGCACCGGTGCCGACGAGCTGCTGCTCGCCATCAACGCCTACTCGCTCGTCGACCGGCTCGAGACCCTTTCGGCGCTCGCGCCGCTGCAACCGTAGCTCTCGCCGCATCCGGCGCCGCTTCGGCTGCAGCCTGCCGCCGCCCTGCATCCCCGTCGCTAGCCCCGGCCGCGTCCTGCTGCCGCCCTGCATCTCCGATGCTAGTTCCGGCTGCATCCTCGCACCGCGTACCGGCTGGCGAATTTTGTTTCCTGGCCTCAGAAATTTGTTTCCTGATTTTTGTTTTTTGGCTGCATTCTGGCGATTTTTGGTCGGAAAAGGCGCGAATACGGCCGATTTGCAGTCAGGAAACAATTTTCAGCAACCGGGATGCAGTCAGGAAACAATTTTCAGCAACCGGGATGCAGTCAGGAAACAAAAATCTGCAGGGCTGGTGGGTGCAGCGTAGAGCTGACGCAGGGCTGGTGGGTGCAGCGTAGAGCTGGCTGGTGCAGGACGAGCGAGCGCGGCGCGGCAGGCTGCCACAATGGCAGCGTGACCGAATCAGCCATCATTTTTGACGACCCCAGCGACGCCCCCGACTCGAGTGATCTCGACCGGCTGGCTCGCATCCACGCCGCCCTGCAGCAGGCGGGATACACCGTCGACGGGGTGCGTGAGCGCCTCGGCGAAGCACCCACCGCCGCGCTTGATCGCGACCTGCTGTTGCCCGCCGAGGTGGCGGTTGACCGCGGGCCGGCGGATGCGCTCGCGGCTTTCATCCGGGTGTATTTGCTGGCCCAACCGGTGGCCCTCAAGCAGCTACCCGCAGTGGCCGATCAGCTCGCTGTGGGGCTGCTCGAACCGGCTGATAGTAACCGGGTTCGGGCGTGCATCGATATTCGCCCCTACGCGGTCGCTCATGCCGAGAATCACGCCGAGCTGTGGGTCGCATCTGACCTGGGCGGAGTGCAGATCGCCGCCGACCGGGCGTTGCGCCGCGACCATGTTGTTGGCATCGGCCCTGCCACCACAAACCTGGCTCAGATCACGCCGCGTGATCGGGTTGATTCGGCGCTCGATCTCGGGGTGGGGATGGGGGTGCAGACCATGCACCTGCTGTCGCACGCCCGCCGCGTGGTGGCCACCGATATTTCTGCGCGGGCGATTGCGTTCGCGCGATTCAACCTGCTGCTGAACGCACACACGCTCGGCATCGACCCGCAGCGGCTTAACGACCGGGTGGAGTTGCGTATCGGTGACCTGCTCGAACCGGTCGAGGGCGAAACTTTCGACCTAGTGGTATCGAATCCACCGTTCGTCATTACACCGCGCACCGACGGTGAGCAGCATCACGACCAGTACACCTACCGTGATGGTGGCCGCCCCGGTGATCGGCTTGTTGAAGAGCTCATGCGCGGTCTCGGTGCGCAGCTGCGGCCGGGCGGTATCGCGGTGATGCTCGGCAACTGGGAGATCCACCGTGGTGATAGCAGCTGGCACTCGCGCATTGAGGGTTGGGTGCCTGGCGATATCGACTGTTGGGTGGTGCAGCGTGAGCGTGCCTCCGGCATCGAATACGCCGATATGTGGCTGAAGGATGCGCAAGAGAACCGCGAATTGACATCGTGGCGCGAGCAGTTCCTGCGCTATCTTGACGATTTTGCTGCGCGCGAGGTTGAGTCGGTGGGGATGGGGATGCTCATGTTGCACCGGCCGGAGGTTGCGGTTGCCGAGCCGGTGCGACGGTTCGAAACCTTGGAGCATCAGTTGGCGCAGCCGCTTGGTGCCAGCGTGCGAGCGGCGTTCAGTGCCGATGATTGGCTGCGTCAGCACGGCCAGCAGGATTTGTTTGACGAAACCTATGTGGTGGCGCCCGATGTGACTGAGGAGCGGCACCGGCTGCCCGACTCGGAGCATCCCAATGCCATGTTGTTGCGTCAGGGCGGCACGTTTCGACGCACCTATCCGCTGTCAACCGAACTCGCCGCGTTTGTTTCGGTGTGTGACGGCGAACTGACCGGTGCGCAGATTGTGGCCGCGCTTTCGGGACTGCTTGAGATATCGGATGCGCAGCTGCGTGATCAGCTTGATCGCAATGTTCGCGAGTTGGTGGCGTTTGGTTTCATCACCCCGCTGTATTGGTAATTCGGATGCTCCGATTGTTGTAAATCTCGGCTCAGGTTGTGCTTGTGGCTGCCTAAACCGGTAGGCTCCACCTGACTCCCCCAACAGGGCTGCCGACAGTGCAAAGGAGAATCAGCCGTGTCAAACGATTTCCCGAACTACCAGCAGGGCCAACCGCCCTATGGTCAGCAGCCGCAGCCCGGCTACGGCCAGCAGCCGCAGTTTGGCGGCCAGCCTGGCTATGGCCAGCAGCCGCAGCAGCCGCCATACGGCCAGCAGCCGCAGCAGCCATATGGTCAGCAGCCGCAGCAGCCATATGGTCAGCCCGGCTACGGTCAGCAGGGCCAGTTTGGTCAGCAGGCGCCGCAGCGTCCGCCGGCACAGCCGATGCCGGGCGCAACCTGGCTCGACTGGGTGCGCGATATCGGCGGCCCGGCTCTGCTGCTGATCGCGCTAGTGATGGTGTGGAACCTCGGTGCGAGCCGTGGCGGTGTGACACTCACCGCCACCTCAATTGCCGGTGTGCTCACCGCGATTGTGGCGGCGCTCGGTGGTGGCTTCATGCTGCTCGTGCGTTTCGGCATGGTGCCGGTGGCGCCGAAGGTTGCGCATCTGATTCGACTCGGTACGCAGGCGCCGTATTTGATCGCCGCGCTCGTTTACATCATTCTCGAGATCGTTACTGCCTTTTCTCTGAGCAGCGGCACGAGCGTTGGCCCCGGTCAAGCGGGTGTCGGCGCCGGTATGGCGATCGGTCTGGCTGGTTGCGCGCTTAACATCCAGCCGCGTGACTATGAGCTGCTTGCGCTGGGCGGCATCCAATCGCCTGCTGCCAGCCTGCACCGACTGGTAAACAAGATCGGCACTTATGCCGTAGTGGCTGTGACCGGTCTCGGTCTGGTAATCAGCATTGTGACGAGCATCATGCTCATGGCTCAGAGCAGCCGCTACGCGAGTGAGGCTGTCGGCTACCAGCTCTTGAACCTGCTCGCCGGTGTTGTGCTGGTTGCGGCGATCGTTGGTTTGCCGCTCGTGCTGATGCTGATGGGTTCAGAAGCAGGCCGCATTGCGATGCTCGCGGTCGGTGTGGCTGCTGGGCTCGCGCTGGTGCTCGACGGCACGTTCGGCCTGCTGTTTTCGGGTAGCGGTATTGAGTCGGTAATCTCTTCGGGTTATTCGCTCACGATGGCCGCGGTAGCGGGTGCAATCGCGATCAGCCCCGCGACCATTGCTACCCGCAAGCCCATGGATCCGACCGCTCGCTGGTTCTCGGGTGCGAGCCTCGCGCTGATCGCCGGCGGCGGTGTTGCCGTTGCGGTGCTGCTTTCAGCAGTCGGATTCTTCGTTTCGGGCGGCACCGACACCGCGCTCTGGATTGTGCTGCTGGTGTTCACCCTCCTCGGCGGGGGTGCCGCAGTATTCGGCAACATTCTGCTGGGCAAGCGCCGTGAGAGCACCAAGCAGATGCTGCTGCTCATTGCGCTCGGTGCTGCCGCCGTGCTCGGTCTTGTTGCGGTGATTATTGCCGCGATTCAGCTCCACGACGATGGCAGCATCATGGCGTATTTCGGCCCGAATGTGGCTCCGGTGCACCTGCTGGCGACGCTCGTGCTGCTGCCGCTGGTGGTGCTGGCTGGTGTGTTCTTCCAGCCGCAGATGAAAGAGTTCTTCCGCTCGCGTGGTCTTGCGCTGCAGCTGCAGAACGCTGGTGGCCAGCAGTTCGCTGGTGGCTACGGTCAGCAGAGCCAGTATGGTCAGGGTGGTTTTGGTCAGCAGCCGCAGCAGGGTTGGAACCAGCAGGCCTCGCAGCCGTACGGTCAGCAGCAGAACCAGCCTGCGCAGTTTGGTCAGCAGGATGCGGGCCAGCCGTTTGGCCAGTCGGGCCAGTATGGTCAGGGTGGTTTTGGTCAGCAGCCGCAGCAGGATTGGAACCAGCAGGGCGCGCAGCAGTACGGCCAGCAACAGGATGCTGGTCAGCAAGGCCAGTATGGCCAGCAGGGCGCGCAGCAGTATGGACAGCAGGATGCGGGTCAGCCGGGCCAGTATGGTCAGGGTGGTTTTGGTCAGCAGCCGCAGCAGGATTGGAACCAGCAGGCCTCGCAGCCGTACGGTCAGCAGCAGGACCAGCCTGGTCAGTTTGGCCAGCAGCAGGATCAGCCTGGGCAGTTTGGTCAGCCCGATGCTTCGGCCTCGCAGTACGGCCAACAGGATGCTGCAACATCGCAGTATGGCCAGCAGGGAGCATCCCAGGAAGCTGCCGGCTACCCCCAGTCGGTTTCGACCGAGGAGCCCGGCGAACAGGCTGATAATCAGAACGAAAGCGGGGCGCAGTACCAGACCGACAACGCTAGCGTCACCGAGCAGGCCACCTCGCAGCAGTCGGAAACGGCGACGGCTGAACCGGTAACTGGTGCTGCATCCGCCGCCCAGCCGGAGGTCGCGCAGCAGCCCGAGGCCCAACAAGACGGCAATGTTGATCTTGCCGCTCTTGCTCGCCGGGCACTCGACCCGAACACACCCGCGGCAGAACTGCACCCGATGGCGAACCACCGCGAACTGTGGCCCTACCTGGCCGCAGCTCCCTCCGCCTCGCAAGAGCTGCTCGACTGGCTCGAGCAGACCGGCGACCCCACCGTCAAGCAGTACCTTGACGCTCGCAAGAACCAGCAGTAGCCGCGCATAACGCGCAGCTCGGGCCCAGCTTCTGCAACGCAGCTGGGCCCGAGCTTATTTCCGGGCGCTCAAGACTACAGTGGAAAGGATGTCACCAACCAACAACCGCCGCCGCCAACAACTGGCGAGTGCCCTGCGCGTTAAGCGTCGAGGCCCGCTGCTACAGGTGTTGAAAACCGCGATCGCGGTGATCACCGCCTGGTATGTGGCGCAGTGGCTCGTGGGCACCGATACGCCGGTGTTCGCCGCCATCGCCGCAATGTTGATTGTGGCTCCGAGCGTGAACCAGTCGCTCACCCGCGGTATTGAACGCACCATCGGGGCCGTTCTCGGGGTGCTGATTTCGAGTGTGCTCGGCGCGGTGTTCGGTGTGAGTGGCGTCACCATCCTCGCGGCCTGCGTGCTCGCGCTGTGTGTGGGGTGGGCGATTCGTGCCACCCCGCCCACCAGCAACCAGATCGCCATCAGCGCCCTGCTAGTGCTCGCCCTGGGCGCAACCAGCGAAACCTATGCGGTTGACCGCATCCTCGAAACCATCCTCGGTGCCGTTATCGGGTTGGCGATCAACGCGCTATTGGTGCCGCCGCTGCAAACCGAAGCAGCGCGCGACCAGCTTCGTGTGCTTGGCGGCGAAGTTGCCGAAGCGCTTAACCGGCTGGCGGATGCGCTCACCACCGAATACCAGCAGGCGCAGCTGCAGCAGTTGATGATCGAGGCGCGACTGCTACGACCGATGCGTGATAAAGCAATCGAATGCATCGCTGATGCCGATGAGTCGCTCACCATGAATCCGCGGCGTTCGAAACATCACCGCGAACTGCGTCAGATGCGCGACCTGCTCAACGATCAGCTCAGTCCCATCGTGAATCGGGTGGTGGGGATGACTCGCGCGGTGTTCGACCACTACAGCGACTCGATCATCGACGAGCCCGCATCCGCGCAAATTGCCGAGCAGCTGCGCCGTCAAGCGCATGATGTGCGTCTGGCGGTGTTCGAGGCGGATGTGAACCCCGAACCGATCACTTCGGCCATCCCGGCTCTTACCGCGCCGCTGCAGATTCGCCCGCCAAAATCAGAAAACTGGATTTTGATTGGTTCACTCATGGAAGACCAGCGACGCATTCGAGAAATCTTGCTTGGTGAACAACTGTAACGACAACGCTACTCATTGCGGGTATAATCTCGCCGCACTGCGGAAAAGGAGAAGCATATGGCCGACGTCGAAATCGTCGCGGGCGAATTGCCCAAACTTGCTGGTCAGCTTGACTCGGCGAGCGCGGAAATTCTCAAGGCCACCGACACGGCCTCGCTCCTCGGTTCCGTTGCCACCGCTATGCCGGGCGCTAAGTCTGGCAGCAAAGCAGTGGCGGCCGGAAGGTCGGTGGATGACCGCTGTCGCGCGATCTCGAAACAACTCACCAAAGACGGTGACTCGTGCCGTGCTGCCGACCGCGATTTCGTCGCCGCCGACGAAGCGCTGGGCGATAAGTTTTCTTCTGTGTGCACCGTATCCGGATACCAGAATTAGGAGATACGGCAATGGTTAGCTGGCAGGACATTCTTGGATGGCACCCATCTGCCCTCGACACAACGGTGGGCGATCTCAATGAGCGCGGCAATGGTCTGCGCGATGCGGCAGATGATCTCGACGACGCCCGCAACGCCCTGCAGTCGCGCGGCGAGACGGTTTCGGCCGCGCAAAAGGCAACCGCGAAGAGCTCGGACGATACCAATCTTTCGGTGTCACTGCTGAGTGAATTGAGCATGGCAACCGCACAGGCAGCGAGCGGGGTTGCCGATGTTGAAACTCGGGTGCACGAGTGTCAAAGCTTTGAATCGATAAAAGAGCTGGTGATTCACTCGTCGGGGAGTGTCTCGATCGCCCCTTCACGTCAGCAGAGAATCGACGAGTACCTGCGCAGTAACTTTCAGGCTGGGATGCAGCAGCAGTTCGAGGCAAACGCTGATCGCGAGCAGCTCAGTGGTGATGTTACCGATTCGGTGCGCCGTGCGCGCGAAGTGGATGATGCCTATCACGATCGACTCGCCGCGGTTGAGCGTGGTGATGTGAAAGCTGAGGGCGCCGATGCGTTTGCGCAGGGCCTGCCCGATCTGCCGCAGCCGGGATGGAGTGACCGAGAGGTTGCGGCCTGGTGGAACTCGCTTTCACTTGAAGAGCAGCAGCAGATCATCGAGCACCATCCCGAGGCCATCGGAAATCTCGACGGCATCGATGGCCGCTCACGCGACAAAGCGAACATGAATCGGCTGCCCGGGCTGATCGAAGACGCTGAAAAACAGCTGGCGGAAGCCGAAAAACAGTGGCGCATGGATCCAGAGTCTCCCTTGACGTACAAGGCCTATCTGGATGCCAAAGAGCGACTCGACGACCTGAACACGATTCGTGACACGCGCGCTGCGGGCGGTCAGCTGCTGTTGCTCGATGCTTCGGGCAGTGAAGGTGTGCGCGCGGCAATCGCCACCGGCGACATCGACTCGGCCAAGTATGTGGCAACCCTCGTGCCGGGTATGAACACGACAGTGCGTGACTCACTGCCGGGAATGGTTTCTGACATGACGCGCCTGCGAAACATCACCTCGATTGAGCAGGGTATTGACAGTAGCGACATCGCGATGGTGTCTTGGATCGGTTATGACGCACCGCAGAACCCGGTGGAAGTTGCATCGACCGGTCGAGCTACCGACGGCGCTGGTAACCTCAACCGGTTCGTTGAGGGGGTGCACGCCTCGCGTGCCTACGGCGAGCATGGCGATCCCAGGATGACTGTCTTCGGGCACTCATATGGCTCTACCACCGCGGGTATGGGTATGCGTGACGTCAATGTCGGTGTCGTGGATGATCTGGTGATGTTCGGATCGCCAGGGTCGGGCGTTCAGGATGCGCGCGAATATAACGTCGCGGGCCAAGCCTATGTGTCGGCCGTCGACAGCCACGACTGGGTGCAGGGAATGGGCCCAGACGGCTCATTCGGCAAGAACCCCACCAAGGTCGATGGTATTGAGCATCTGTCGGGCGACGACGGGATCCGTAACCACCGGTCGCTCGACCCGTTCTCGCGCCACTCCACCTATCTGAAGACTCCCGAGGGGCAAGACTCAACGGGCATCCTGTCTGACTTCGCCGCCGTTATTGCAGGGAATAAATAAGCTATGTCCCCCCTCCATAACGACCTTTTTGGTGATTTTGGCGACGATATCGACCTCGCTAACCGTCAGTGCGCTGAGGAGTATTTCGAGCAGATTGTGCCGCGTATCGAAAGCTTCCAAAAGCGCGTGAGCGCCAGCGGCGCGGGCGAATGGATTCGTGACATCACTCAGCCGCCGCAATACCTGACCCCCACGCGGGTTGAAGACGGGCGGATGGCGGTTGTGGTGCACACGAGCCCTGTTCGTGGCCAGCCAATGCCAATTGAAACGATCATTCAGATCGGCAACCGTATCTTTCCGCCGCTCGGTTTTTCGCGAGCGCAGCGCAGCGGCTTCGGTATCGGCGACACCGAGCGCGCGGTGTGGGTGGATGAGCTCAATGGCGGCTACGTGTGGGCCACGGTGAAAGCTGATAGCCACACCGGTATCACCGCAAGCTCGGCCCCGCTGCTGCCACGCGAACAGACCGGACACGAGGGCTAACCGCCCACCAATTTCGGGTAGGGGTGCCGGTGATTACGCCGCCGGTGCCCGGCTTGGCAGCGTCACCGTGATGCACAGCCCGCCGCCGTCGTTCGCGGCGATATCCAGCAAGCCCGCCGACCGTGCAACGATCGCCGACACGATCGACAGCCCGAGACCGCGGTTCGTGCCACCGGTGCGACCCTTCGTGGTTTTGAACGGCTCGGTCAGCTGACCCAGTTGCGCCGCATCAATCAGCTCGCCGGTATTGCGCACCGTGAGTTCGGCCCGGGTGCCGTCGTCACGCATCCCCGTGCTGACCATCACACTGCCACCGTCAACATTGTGCTGAACGGCATTCTGAATCAGGTTCTGCGCCAGCTGGTGAAACAGCCGCTCGTCACCGAACGCAGTGGCCGGTGCAAGCGCACGCTCAACCGTGAGTGCTCGTTCGGCAAACTGCGGTTGGCACTCGCGCAAAACCGTGGCAACCGTCTTCGCAAGGTCACACTCGGTTGGTTTGACCTTGCCAGACTCAAGTTCGGCCAGATCAAGCAGCGATTCAACGGTGCGGATGCTGCGCTCATTCACCCGCTGCAGTTTGTACAGCACCTCGCGATCAATCGCGCCGGGTTTCGACAGGGTCACATCGAGAATCGTGCGAGTAGTGGCCAGTGGCGTGCGCAGTTCGTGCGAGGCGTTAGCCGTGAAGCGACGCTGCGCCGCGGTCGAACGCTCAAGGTTTTCGAGCATCTGGTCAAAAGTTTGCGCGAGTTCGGTGATCTCATCGTGCGGGCCGGTGAGCCCGATGCGGTGGTCGAGCCGACCATCTGCGGCCAGTTTGGCGGCCTCATTCACGGCCGCCAGTGGCTTCAGCATCCGGCCCGCCAAAAGCCATGCAGCAACCGAACTCAGCACGGCCAACCCGATTAGCGCAATGATCGACACCTGCAGCAGTAGCGTCAGCAGGTCAGCCTGGCTTTCGACCGCGATCTTGATGTCGCCCGTAATCACTGAGGGGTCATCCACCGCGATCACAAGCGGCCCCTGGGGGGTTTCGCTGCCGCGCGAATTGAAGCCGTAATCGGGCACAAAACCAATGAAGAGCATGATCAGCGTCAGCAGCACCCCACCGCACAGAATCATCAGCAACGCATACCAGAACGCAAGGCGCGTGCGGGCCGTGAAGCGCTGCTTGCGGTGGCCGAGCGATGAGCGCTGTTTAATCATCGGCAGTCCGCTCGATCGTGTAGCCAACGCCAGGCTGCGTGCGAATCACCCACGGCTCACCGAGCTTGCGACGAAGCGAACTGATGGTGACCTTCACCGATTGCGTGAACGGATTCGCGTTTTCATCCCACGCTTCTTCAAGCAGCGTCTCGGCACTGACCACGCGGCCCGGTTCACGCATCAGCGACTCGAGCACCGCGAACTCTTTGCGGCTGAGCCGGATATAGCGACCGTCACGAGTGACCTCGTAACGGAACGGATCGAGCGTCACACCGGCGGCTTCGTAACGAGTTGGTCGCGTCGTGAACTGGCGACGGGCGAGCGCTCGCACCCGGGCCACGAGTTCGGCGAACTCAAACGGTTTGGCGAGGTAGTCATCCGCGCCCAGCTGAAAACCGTCGACTTTCTGCTGTGTGCGGCGCGCGGCAGTCACCATCAAAATTGCCGGCCGCTTTTCCCGCAGGTTCAACACTCGACACACTTCATCGCCACTTATCCCGGGAATATCGCGGTCGAGCAGCACGACCTCGTAGTCGTTGATATCGATAGCGGCAAGCGCATCCCGGCCATTGGCGACAGTGTCGGCTGAAATCGAATGCAGCGCGAGCCCGTCGTGGATCGCTTCGGCGAGATACGGTTCGTCTTCAACGATGAGTACGCGAATGATTCCTCCCGAGGCCGACTGCACGGCTGGATGCAGACCGCTCAGATTGTGGCCAGTGGTCGCCAGCCCAAGTGTGTCACGCAGCGGGTAAAAGAAACGTAAGTGTTTTCTTTTACGTCACCGCAACCGATACCCGGGTGAACTGGGAGCTGTCGTGAACGGGCCGTCACATCGGCTCCAAACTCATTCAGACCCGAAAGGTATCTCACTATGTTCAGCACACGCACCTCACGCACTGCCGCCACCGCGCTGCTCATCGGTGCGGGCGCAATGCTCGCACTCACCGGATGTTCTGCAAACGAACCCGAGCTGCAGCAGAACGAGGCCGCGAGCATGGAGCAGTGGCAGCACGATTTTGATCGCTGTCTGCAAGAACACGGCCTCGACGCCGCAAATGCCGGTATCCCCGTGAACCCCGACGGCTCGCCCATCGAAACGAACGAAGATGGAGTCGATGTTGCGGCGGTGCTGCAGACCTGTGCCGACCAGGTGGGCCCGGCTCCCCAGGGCGCGGATGCGGTGAGCGACGAGCAGCTCAACGAACAGTTGCTCGCGTACGCGAAGTGCATGCGTGAAGCTGGCTACGACGTACCCGACCCGAAGCCGGATGCGAACGGTTTTGTTGTGCAGCAGAACGGTGGCCCCGAAGCCGACCCGGCTGATGTGCAGCGCTGCAGTGAACAGGCCGGTCTCGTCAACCAGGGCGAGTAGGAGCGGTTAATGTCAAAAAAGCGAACTGCTATCGCCGCGGCAGCTGCGGTAGTGGCGATCGCACTGGGTGTCACTGGCTTCTTACTGATGAACGGTGCCGGTGCCGACGAGTCTGCACACAGCGTCTCGCCAACAGTTGAAACCGCGACCGTCACGAAGACCGATCTCGTTGAGCGGGTCGAAACCAAAGGCACCCTCAACCACGGTAAACCCGCCACCTATGGCACTCAGCTGACCGGAACGCTCACCTCGGTAGCCGCGCCAGGTACCAAACTGTCGATCGGCACTGAGATGATGCGTGTGAACGAGCGCCCAGTGTTTTCGATGCGCGGCGAGGTGCCCGCCTGGCGCAACTTCGAAGAAGGCATGTCGAACGGCCGGGATGTGATGCAGCTTGAGCAGAACCTCCAGGCGCTCGGCTACTTCGACGACGAACCCGATGAACACTACGGCTGGCTAACCGCATCTGCGGTCGCTCAGTGGCAGAAAGACAACGGGTTTGAGTGGAGCACGACACTCGAGCTTGGTCGCGTCGTGTTCATCCCGGGTGATGTGCAAGTGAGTGCGCAGCAAGCGAAGGCCGGCGATCCGGCAAGCACCACGGTGCTCGAGGTCACCGGCACCTCTAAGGTGGTCACCACCGAAGTGCCCCCGAGCATGCGCAGCCTGCTGCCGGTGGGTGCCAAAGTTGATGTGAAACTACCCGATGGCCAGGTTACGCAGGCAGTTGTGGAGTCGGTTGAGCCGCCGGTTGAAAAAGAAGACAAGTCGGGGCAAAAGTCGGTGAAAGTGCCAGTGCAGCTTTCACTCACCGACCCCGCCGCGGCCGAGGCCTACTCTGATGTGACCGTCAGCGTGGTCACTACCCGCACCACGGCCACGGACGTGCTCGCGGTGCCGGTGCGGGCGCTGCTCGCCGAGCCCGGCGGTAAATATGCCGTCGAAGTGATTAAGAACAATGAAGTAACTCGGGTGCAGGTAGAGCCTGGGGCCTTTGCCGACGACCTGGTTGAAATCAAAAGCGGTGACCTCCACGAGGGCGACAAAGTGGCGGTGAGCGAATGAGCTCGACGGGGCCGCTACTAACGCTGAGCGGCGTTTCACGCAGGTATGGCTCGCCACCAACTACGGCGCTTGATGACGTGAGCTTCACCATCAATTCGGGAGATATGGTGGCGATCACTGGGCCGAGCGGTTCGGGTAAATCAACCCTTCTCAACCTGATTGGCACCCTCGACCGTGCCAGTGCGGGCGAGATCACAATCGCCGGTCATCGGGTCTCGACGGCGAGCGATGCGAAACTGTCGGCGTTGCGGGCGCACCTGATCGGTTTTGTATTCCAGCAATACCACCTCGAGGATGCGCAGACCGCCACCGATAATGTGGCCACCGGGCTGCTCTACACCGGAGTGCCGTTGAGAGAGCGTCGTGAACGTGCGCGTGAGGCGCTGGAGCGGGTTGGTCTCGGTGACCGCGCCGATCACACACCGCGCCAGCTTTCGGGCGGACAACGGCAACGTGTGGCGATCGCTCGCGCAGTTGTCGGCGACCCGCCGCTGCTGCTTGCGGACGAACCCACCGGTGCGCTCGACACCCGCTCTGGTGCGCAGGTGGTTGAAATCTTGAAAGATCTCAACCGCACCGGCACCACCGTATTGGTCATCACCCACGACCGTGAGCTGGCGGCTGGGTTTCGCCGACAAATCAGCATCCGTGACGGTGTGCTCGAATCAGACACGCAGCCGTAGCGGGAAGAGGGAACCGTATGACACTCGAACTCGAAGTCGAACAATCACGCTCACACCTTCGCCAAGACGACTTGCTGCGGTTGGGCTGGCAGGGGCTGCGCGCGCATCCGGTGCGGGCAACGCTTTCAGCACTCGGAATCGCGATCGGTATCGCCGCGATGATTGCCGTGATCGGTATCTCGCTATCGAGTCAGGCGAAGATTCAGGAGCGACTTGCGTCGCTGGGTACCAATCTGTTGACCGTGTCGGCAGGTAAGTCGTTCAGTGGCGAGTCGGCCAAGCTGCCGGTTGATTCGGCCGAACGGCTCCAACGCATCGATGGTGTAGAAGAGGTGGGTTGGGTGGGAAACCTGCCCGATGTTTCGGCCTACCGCAGCAGCTATATCGATCCGGCCGCCACCAATAGTTTGACAGTGGCCGCGACCGACACCGGGCTGCTTTCGGCAACATCGAGTGAACTGCAAACCGGCAGCTGGTTTAACGACGCGACCAAGCAGTATCCAACCACGGTGCTCGGCGCAACCGCAGCTAAGCGACTGGGGATCATTTCGCCCGGTTCGATGGTGAATATTGACGGCCAGAACCACACGGTGCTGGGCATTCTCAAACCGTCGGCGCTCGCGCCCCAGCTTGATACTTCGGTGCTGGTTGGTGCGTCGCATGCCACTGAGCGCCTCGGATTCACTGGGTCGCCAACCACGCTCTACGAGCGTTCGACGGATGCGTCGGTTGAGTCGGTGCGGGAACTCATCCCGGCAACTATTAACCCGAAGTCACCCAACGAGGTGAGTGTGAGCCGGCCGTCCGACACGCTTGCGGCACAGCACGCCATCGACACGGCCTTCACCGGGTTGCTGGTGGGTGTGGGTTCGATTGCGTTGCTGGTGGGCGGTATCGGCGTGGCAAACACCATGGTGATCACTGTGCTTGAGCGGCGGCGTGAAATAGGTCTGCGTCGAGCGCTGGGGGCAACCCGCGCGCATGTGCGCAAACAGTTTTTGGTTGAGGCGGTGATGCTCGCGACCTATGGCGGGCTTGCCGGGCTTGTGCTGGGTGTGGGCTGTACTGTCGCGGTGTCGCTACTCAACGGCTGGACGCCCACCGTACCGCCGTTGATTGCGCTGCTGGGCGTGGCGGTAACCATCGTTGTTGGTGCGATTGCGGGCATGCTTCCCGCAATGAAAGCAGCTCAGGTTTCGCCAACGGAGGCACTTGCCGCCTAACGCCTGCGGGCGGTGGCTGCGGACGAGCATGAGTTCAGCGGAAGATTTCAGGCCCAGGATGGCGGTGATCGCATCGAAGGCGCGAAATCTTCCGCTGAACTCACGGTGGCAGAGCCGTGGTTACCCGGAAAACTCAAAACCCCCGGCAATCCGGGGGTTTCAGTGGCTCCGACCGGCGTCGATCCGGTGACCTTTCGATTTTCAGTCGAACGCTCTACCAACTGAGCTACAGAGCCGAGGCACTTGCGTGTCTCAAGTGGAACGCCCTCCGAAGAGGGCGCCACTCGCGACCCTGACGGGACTTGAACCCGCGACCTCCGCCGTGACAGGGCGGCACGCTAACCAACTGCGCTACAGGGCCTCATATTTATTTTTTGCTGGCGGTCTAGCATAACAGGTCTTGCGACATCTGTCGCGGTGACCCCAACGGGATTCGAACCCGTGTTGCCGGCGTGAAAGGCCAGTGTCCTAGGCCACTAGACGATGGGGCCGAGGCCCTGTCCATGCGAACCGCCGATGTATGAGCTTAGGGCATGTCGAACACGATGCGCAAGTCGAGTCGTGTCGCCACGGCGAGTCGTCACTAATTCTCGGTATTGCAGGGGTTACATTCGGCGCGCAAGGGCACTACTGTGGCCAATGTGGCATTTGTTACATATGTGAAGTGTGTGACCAGTGAGAATTGCTGAGACCGGTTTTTGACCCGAAAGGATCGTATGCGCGCCAAGCACGCCGCGACATTCCGCCGCACACTCGCCGCCGCGGCGATGACAGGCGCGCTCGTGCTGGCCGGTCTGCACTTTGGCTCTGCCCCCGCTGTGGTCGCCAAACCCCTCGACGAATACGCGACCTGGGATGACGTCGTTGCGGCGCAGGGCGATGTCGACCGGCAAAATAAACTCATCGACGAGATTCACGTCGAAATTGACGCCCTCAAGGGCCAGGTTGCAGAAACTGAGCGGGTGGCTCAAGAAAAGGGCAACCTTTACAGTCAGGCGCAACAGGCGGCAAACGAAGCTGCGGGCCAGCAGTACACGCTCGAACAGCAGGCAGATGATGCCTCGAAGCGAGCAGCCGAGGCTGAAACAGAAGCTGGCGCTATGACCGCAGCAATGTCGAACCGGGTTTCAAGAGACCCGACCCTGCAATTGCTAGCCCAACCCGATCAGGCCGATGACTTCTTGAAAAGCATGTCGACACTGTCGAAGCTCGGCAGTCACAACGGCAGCGTCTACGAATCAGCGGTGGTTGAGCGCAATAACGCCGAACAGCTGAACGAACAGGCAAAGGTTGCGCTCGAAGAGCGCCAACGGCTCGAGTCTGAAGCCCAAACCGCCTACCGCGAGGCGCAGCAAGCCCAAGCCGAGGCGCAGCAAGCACGTGACCATGCGCTCGAACGCGGAGCCGAACTCGAAGCGATGCTGGCACCGCTGGTAGAACGTCGCGACGTGGTTGAAGCCGACTATAAAGAGGGCGAGCGGTTGCGCGAAATTGAGCGCAAGCGCCAGGAAGAGCAACGCCGCCGCGAAGAAGAAGAGCGTCGCCGCCGCGCCGAAGAAGAACGTGCGGCTGCTGCTGCAGCAGCAGCAAACAGCCCGGCACCCAGTGCACCCAGAAGCTCCGGCGCATCCGGTGGGGGTGGCGGAGCACAGTCGTCATCGGGTGTCAGCGGACCGATCGGTGCCGGTGCCTGGGTGTCCGACCCGTTCGGGTATCGACTGCACCCAATCTACGGCACCTGGCGACTGCACGCGGGACTCGACCTGGTTGTCAATGGCACTTGCGGTACGCCACTCTACGCCGTCACCTCGGGCACCGTAACCTATGCCGGTTGGACCGATGGCTACGGAAATATGGTCGACATCACCTCAGATAATGGGGTCAATACCTTCCGCTACGCACACATCATGCCGGGCGGTATCGCGGTTGGTTGGGGCGAGCATGTTTCTAGCGGTCAACTCATCGCCTATGCCGGCACAACCGGGCCATCCACCGGCTGCCACCTGCACATCGAGATTACCGAGTATGGAAACCTCGTCGATCCCCAGGTCTGGTTCGCTGCCCGCGGTATCTACTACTACTAGTCAGCGTTGCCGGCACCGCAACAGGATGCGGCCAAAAGCAACCCGCCCAGGATGCTGAAAACGTTGGCACTTACAAGCTGAGGGCCGAGCCACCGGGACGGTGCTCGGCCCTCACGCCTGGGCAGTGCTGCGATCACTGCCGAAACACGACTACTTGGCGGGCTTGTATGCGGCGAGTGACTTCTCGACGATCTGCTCGGCTTCGGCCGCATCGCCCCACGAGTCGACCTTGACCCACTTACCGGGCTCGAGGTCTTTGTAGTGCTCGAAGAAGTGCTTGAGCTGGTTGCGGAGGTCTTCAGGCGCGTCTTCGAGGTCTTGGATGTGGGCGAAGCGCGGGTCTTTCGCGGGTACGCAGAGCACCTTGTCGTCACCGCCGGCCTCGTCTGACATGTGCAGCACGCCAACCGGGCGCACCTTCAGGCCCACGCCGGGGAACACCGGGTATTCGAGAATCACGAGCGCATCGAGCGGGTCGCCATCATCGGCGAGGGTGTTCTCGAAGTATCCGTAGTCGACGGGATACACAAACGGTGTGAACAGTACGCGGTCGAGGTAGACACGACCGGTCTCGTGGTCAACCTCGTATTTGTTGTGGCTGCCGCGGGGGATTTCAATGACAACGTCATATGCGCCCATCGATACTCCTTGGAAATAGAACGAATGCTTGTGTTCAGGCTACCGCGCACAGTTGTCGGAAGATTTCAGCAGTCGGGCGCTGTATCAGAAACTCGGCCGGCCGTGACCTGATAGATACTGCGCGTCGATCGCGCACACAGTAGGCTGGCAGCGTGTCAAATCGTGCCCGTCTTACCCCTCCAGTAGCCGACGCTCGCCGCGCGGTTCGCAACGCGCTGCGGGGAAACGCCAGTGAAGGCGATCTCGTGCTTGTTGCGTTTTCAGGCGGACCAGATTCGCTGGCGCTCGCGGCCGCGGCCGCATTCGAATGCCCGCGTGCCGGTTTACGAGTGGGAAGCGTGATCGTCGACCACCAGCTGCAAGAGGGATCGGCCGAGCAGGCTGAGCGCGCTGCCAAGCAGGCGCGCGACCTCGGGCTCGACCCGGTGATTATTGAGCGGGTTGAGGTCATCGACGGCGGGGCGGGCCCGGAAGCGTCGGCACGCGCCGCGCGTTACAGCGCGATTGAGCGGGTCTGTAAGCGAGTGGATGCAAAGTATGTGCTGCTTGGCCACACGCTCGACGACCAAGCCGAAACCGTGCTGCTGGGGCTGGCTCGCGGATCGGGTGGTAAATCACTGCACGGGATGGCTTCGGTAAACGGTAACCTCGTGCGCCCGCTATTGGGGATGCGTCGCAGCGAGACGGTACAGGCCTGCGCCGATCAGGGGCTCGAACCCTGGCACGACCCGCAGAATGACGATGAGCGATTCCGTCGGGTGCGCATCCGCAAAACGGTCATGCCCGTGCTCGAAGCCGAGCTGGGGCCGGGTATCGCCGAAGCACTCGCACGCACGGCGACAACACTGCGTGAAGACGCTGAAACCCTCGATGCGCTGGCTGCAGAATGGGCACGCGAAATTGTTGATGTGGACGCCGAGGGGCGCATCACGCTCGATATCGGCGGCCTGGTAACACAGCCGGCAGCGCTGCGACAGCGCATCTGCCGCTTGGTTGCCGAGCAGGGCTTCGGCGTGTCACTCAGCCGCGCGCACACGATGGCCGTTGCCGCGCTCGCCACCGAGTGGCGCGGGCAGGGGCCGATCGATCTTCCGGGTATCCGTGTTGAACGCCTGGCAGGGCAGCTATTTTTCGGCGCGGCGCGTGCCGATGCTGCCGAGCACGATGCATCTGAGTCAGCCCACTGAGCCACCACCACCGAAAGCGACTGAGAAAGGTCAGGCATGCGCGCCGAACAGATCCACGATCAGATCCGAGAAATTCTGATCACTGAGGATGAGATTCGTGGCCGGTTGGCCGAACTCGCCCGCGAGATCGACAATGACTACCGCGACCGCACACCGCTGCTGGTTGGTGTGCTCAAAGGCGCGGTGTATGTGATGAGCGATCTGTCACGAGCCATGAACATTGACCTTGAGATGGACTGGATGGCGGTGTCGTCATACGGCTCGGGTACCGAATCGTCTGGTGTGGTGCGCATCCTGAAAGACCTCGACACCGATGTCACGGGCCGTGATGTGCTCATCGTTGAAGACATTATCGACTCGGGTTTGACACTGACCTGGCTGAGCGAAAACCTGCGCTCGCGTGGTGCTGCCTCGGTTGAAATCTGCACGCTACTGCGAAAACCGACGCGCTTGAAGTCGGATGTGTTCGTAAAGTACATCGGCTTCGATGTGCCGAACGAGTTTGTGGTGGGGTACGGGCTCGACTACGACGAGGGTTACCGCAATCTGCGCGATGTGGTGGTGCTGCGCTCGGAAGTGTTTGGCGGTGAGCTGATCGATGCGCCAGTGGAACCTGCCCGGCGAGTGATTAACCCGAGTCTGCCGATGCGGTAACTATTCGGCCTGCAGAAACCGATTCGGCCGGGTAGCCAATCACTTGGCTACCCGGCCGAATTGTATGCAACCGCTAACTCAGGTCGTGCCCGCGCTGGCGCAGTCGCACCACCGGGTTTGAGGCGCCAACGGTGAAGGCGATCATGTGGCCGGCAATTGCTTCGGCCACCTGCAGATCAAGCTCGTTCGCGGGGGTTGCCGCTGAATAGTCGAGCTTCGCCGGGGCATCGAAGTTCGGAGTGTCAACCAGCGGCACAGCCAGCTGCTTCTCGTAGTCGATCAGATGCCCGCTGGTTGCCCAGACACGGCGCACGCTCCCCTCGGTGCGCTGCCAGCGATTGGTGCGAAACACGTAGGGGGCGTAGCCGAGGCGCACCGGGATAAGGTACTCGGCATCGGGCTGAGCTGTCCAGTATCCGCGGGCCTGTGCCCAAACCTCCTCGGGGCCATCGAGCAGATCCATACCCATGTGGGTGCGTGCGAACCCCTGGCCGGGGTCAACCTCGTTGGGATCAATTTCGCGGCGAGCTGCCATGCGTAGGGCAGTTACATTAACCGGCGACTCGATGCGAGCTTCAACGTCGAAGCGGCTGAGTGCTCTACCGGTGGCGAAACCGTCGAGTAGCTCGGTGGCGAGTTTGGCGCGCTGACCGTCAGCTTCTTGAAGGTCAGCGGCTTCAAGTTCAACCGGCCAGCCACGCATCACGAGCAGATCGATGAGATCGGTTCGCTCGAGCTGCAAGCGCTCTGCGAGGTCGAGGAACCGGTCGAGCAGGTTGGTAGACAGGGTGAGGCGGACCATTTTAGAAGCAGACCCGGTACCGCTGTGGGATTGAGCTTCGGAAATGTGGGGCAATATTTTTACCAATCCTCGTTGCGTTTCACCAGTAATCCGTGCCCGAACAACCTGGAAAATTTCCCGGGCTGCGGGCAGCGCTCGGCAATCATAGTGGAGAGTTTTTGAACTTCGATCGGAGCGCTCAAGGGACGTAACTGGTCGTTACGGTGGTTTTGAGAGCACCGGTCAGTGACCCCGAAACCGCCCGCACTATAGACCACGCGTGCGTCATTCATAAGTACGCGCTGGGCGATCACCGGGCAGACTCACTGCGGGGCTCGCCCTGTCACGGGTAGAGTTCAGTCAGCGAGCGCCGCATTTTCTCGCCACCGCACACCGGTGCGCGATGAAGCCAAACCGAAAGTTTCCAACAGCCAATATGAAGAGCCCCAAGAAGTTCCTTAAGAGCCCGATCGTCATCGTGCTCATCGCTGTCATCCTCATCGGGGTTGGTTTCAGCCTCATCAACATGCAGGGCAGCCGCGAGGTGACCACGCAAGAGGGTATCCAGCTGATCAAGTCAGGCAAGGCCGAGAAGGTGAAGATTGTCGATGGTGAGAACCGCGTCGACGTCGAACTCACCAAGCCCGACGAGAAATTTGGTCAGCAGGTGCAGTTCTACTTCGTCAATGCCCGCGCTGACGCGGTAGTTGAAGCGGTGAACGAAGCCGAACCCGCCGGCGGCTACAACGACGAGGTGCCCGGGCCCAACTGGCTGAGTACAGCACTCTCACTGCTGTTGCCGCTGGTGCTCATCGGCTTCTTCGTGTGGCTGATGCTCTCAAGCGCTCAGGGCGGTGCCGGCGGGGTGATGCGCTTCGGTAAATCGCGCGCCAAACTCGTCAGTAAAGAAGACCCGAAGGTCACTTTTGCCGATGTGGCCGGCGCCAACGAAGCACTCGAAGAACTCGGCGAAATCAAAGACTTCTTGAAAGAACCGCAGAAGTTCCAAGCCGTGGGTGCGAAAGTGCCCAAGGGTGTGCTGCTCTACGGACCTCCCGGCACCGGTAAAACGCTGCTCGCCCGAGCCGTCGCCGGCGAAGCCCAGGTGCCCTTCTACTCGATCTCAGGTTCTGACTTCGTTGAGATGTTTGTCGGTGTCGGCGCCTCCCGCGTGCGTGACCTGTTCGAACAGGCCAAGCAGAACGCACCGGCCATCATCTTCATCGACGAAATTGACGCGGTTGGACGACAGCGCGGTGTCGGTCTCGGCGGCGGAAACGATGAGCGCGAACAGACCCTCAACCAGCTGCTGGTTGAAATGGACGGTTTCGACAACAACACCAATGTGCTGCTGATCGCCGCCACCAACCGCCCGGATGTGCTCGACCCGGCGCTGCTGCGTCCGGGCCGCTTCGACCGCCAGATCGGTGTTGACGCACCCGATATGGAGGGCCGCCGGCAGATTCTTGAGGTGCACGCCAAAGGCAAACCCATCGCATCCGATGTTGACCTCGCCATCGTCGCCCGTAAAACCCCCGGTTTTACCGGTGCCGACCTCGCCAATGTGTTGAACGAAGCGGCACTGCTGACCGCACGAATGGGCGCACAAATTATTGACGCCCGAGCCATCGACGAGGCAATCGACCGTGTGATCGCCGGCCCCCAGCGCCGCAGCCGAGTGATGAACGACCAAGAGAAACTCATCACCGCCTACCATGAGGGCGGCCACGCAATTGCCGCCGCCGCACTCAACCACACCGACCCGGTAACCAAGATCACCATCCTGCCCCGCGGCCGCGCACTCGGCTATACCATGGTGGTGCCGCTCGAAGACAAATACTCAATCACTCGAAATGAGCTGCTCGACCAGCTCACCTACGCGATGGGCGGCCGAATCGCCGAAGAAATTGTCTTCCACGACCCCACCACCGGAGCCTCTAACGACATCGAAAAAGCCACCAAAACTGCGCGCCGAATGGTCACCGAATACGGCATGTCGAACCGACTCGGGGCTGTAAAGTTCGGTGACAGTGAAGGTGACTCACCCTACGCCCAAACCCAGGGCGCACCCTACGGCGAAGCGGTCGCGGCGCAGATCGATGCCGAAGTGCAAGCCCTGCTCGAAAACGCACAGCAGGAAGCCTACGAGGTGCTCACCGCCAACCGCGCGATTCTCGACCAGCTCGCATCCGAACTGCTCGAACACGAAACCCTCGGCCACGAACGGCTCGACGAACTGTTCGCCAACATCACCAAGCTGCCGCCACGCGAACAGTGGCTCTCAAGCCCGAGTCGCCCAATCTCGAACCAGCCACCGGTAGAACTCAAACCCCACCTGCGCGCCGACGAAATGGACGGCTCGGGGCCGGGCACCGCGCATGGCGGCACAGCCGCCAACTCGAACTCACCCGAATAGGCACACGATGACCGTAGATCGCGAACGAACCCGAGCGGCGATCGCCGAACTCATCGACGCCTGGGGGCTGGCCGCAGACCCACGCCTGGAGCGCACCGCCGATCGGGTGGCCGACGCCTCAGCCGAACTACTCGCAGGCGAGGGCATCGACCCCGTGCCCGCCCTGCGCGAGGGTCGCATCCCGGCAGCCGACAGCGACCTCGTGCTGGTGCGCAATATTCGCTTCAGCTCAATGTGCGAACACCACCTGCTGCCCTTTGATGGCTGGATTCACCTGGCCTACCTGCCCGGCAGCTGGATCACCGGCTTCGGTCGCATCCACAACCTGGTTGCCACCTGCACCGCACGACTCGCGCTGCAAGAACGCATCGGCGAACAGCTCGTAGACGCGCTCATGACCGGGCTCGACGCCCGCGGTGCGCTCGCGGTAGTAGAAGCTCGACAAAATTGCGTTGCCGCCCGCGGCCCCAAACAGCGTGATTCAGACGCGGTTTCAGTAGCCGCCCGCGGCACGCTGCTGGCCGGTGATGAGCGGGCCGAAGCGTTTCGACTCATTGCCCTCGGCGGCACCGATCGAGACAGCGCAGCAGATGCCGCCGAACCAACTGCGCGTGAGGAGCTGCTGTGACCGAAATTATGGGCGTGCTGAACGTCACCCCCGACTCGTTCTCTGATGGCGGTGCGCACGAATCTGCCGACGCGCAGCAGCGCTGCGCGAGCGCGGTGGCCGCTGCTGAACGAATGGTCGCCGAGGGGGCCAGCATCATCGACGTCGGAGGTGAATCGACCCGGCCAGGCGCCCAGCGCATCCCCCAAACCGAAGAACTCGAGCGGGTGGCCCCGGTGGTTGAACAGCTGCTCGCCCGCGGCATCCGCGTCTCGCTCGACACGATGAACGCCGCAACCGCAGCCGCCTGCCTCGAAATGGGTGAGGTCATCATCAACGATGTTTCGGGCGGGCGCGCCGACCCCGACATGCTGCCACTGATGGCCCGCACCGGCGCCACTTACGTGCTCAGCCACTGGCGCGGACACTCGGTGGTGATGAATGACCTGGCTGACTATGGCGATGCCGGCAGCGAGATCCTCGCCGAACTCATCGGGATGCGTGACCGTGCGCTGGCAGCGGGGCTGAGCGCCGACCAGATCATCCTTGACCCAGGTCTGGGTTTCGCGAAAGACCACAACGACAACTGGGCGGTGCTGCAGCGGCTCGACGACTTTCTCGCCCTCGGCCACCCGCTGCTGATCGGCGTGAGCCGCAAACGCTTCATGGGTGCGCTACTGCCAGAAAATGCACCCGTAAACGAACGCGACCTCCCCACCGCGGTGGTGTCGGCACTGTGCGCCGAACGCAATGTGTGGGCCGTGCGGGTGCACAATGTCGCGGCCAGCGCCACCGCGATAGCGGTGACGCGTTCGTGGCGGGCGGGCAAACAGCAATGACCCAGCAGCACCCGGTTGAGCGGGCGCTCGAACTGATGCCAAACCGGCCCGGCCCCGAAGCCCACCCGGCACTACCGTCACCCGAACTCGACCGCATCCGCATTGAGCGGCTGCACGTGCACGGCCGACACGGAGTGTTCGCGCACGAGCGAGCCAACGGCCAAGATTTCTACATCGATGCCGAAGTGTGGCTCGACACCCGCGCCGCCGCTGACAGCGATGACATCGTTGACACACTGCACTATGGGCACCTGATGCGGGCCCTCTACGAGGTGGCGCTGCACGAACCGGTCGACCTGCTCGAAACGCTCGCCGAACGACTCGCCGCGGTGACGTTTGCGTTCTCAGGCCCGCAAGCGGTGCGCATCACCGTACACAAACCCCAGGCCCCCGTGAAACTTCGCTTCGAAGATGTGTCGGTGAGCGTGCTGCGCTACCGCCCAGAAGGCCCCGAACCCACCACACCGCGCCGACCCACCGCCCGCGCGGTGATTGCACTCGGCGCGAACCTCGGCAACCGCGAAGCAGCAGTCCGCCAGGCAATGGACCAAATCGAAGCGCTGCCGGGCGTGTGGCCGCATCGCCGTTCGCGGCTGTACGAAACCGCGGCCCTGACCACGCACGGGGTCGACGAGAGCGAGCCAAGCTACCTCAACGCCGTCATGACCGTGCACACCGATCTCGAACCGCACGCGCTGCTGCACGAACTGCTGCGCATCGAAGATCTGCACGGGCGCGTGCGCGCCGAACGGTGGGGAAGCCGCACCCTCGACCTCGACCTCATCGAACACGGCGGGCTCGAAATCGCCGACGAAACGCTCGAACTGCCGCACCCGCGCGCGTTCGAACGCGCATTCGTACTGTCACCCTGGGCAGAAATTGAGCCCACCGCCACGATTCCCGGCCGCGGCCCGATCACCGAACTGCTCGCTGAAACCACGGATGAAGTGCGGAGGTATCGAGGATGACCCCAACAAATCCGCTCACACTCGTGCTCGCGGTTATCGCCGGCGCGGTGGTCGGCTGGGCGTTCGAACTGTGGCTAGTGGGCACCGGCTCGGCCGCGTTCATCCCGTCACCACTGCTGGGCATCACCCTCGCACTGATCGGCGTGGTGGTGCTGGCGGTGGCATGGCCCGTGCGCGGATACACCTCACGACTGCGCGAAGCCGTGCGACACCGACAGCACGCATCCGACGCGGTAGCCGGTACGGCAAGCCACACCGCGGCCGAACATGCCGCCGAAGCCGCCGAAAAACAGGCAACCGCACATCGGGTAAACCCGTTTCGGGCGGTGTTCGCGCTCGCATTCGCCAAGGCCGCGAGCCTGGTAGGGGCGCTTTTTGTCGGCTTCACCGGTGGCGCGGTGCTGTGGCTGATATCGCGCACGGTCGTCAACTCGGGTGCGCTGGTCACACTCTTTTCGGCCGCGGGTGCACTCGTGCTGCTGATCGCCGGACTGGTCGCCGAGTCGTGGTGCCGGCTGCCCCCACAAGACCTCAGCAGTGCGAGTGCCGAGACAAGCTAGCGTGGGTGTCTACGACACTAGCGAGAACGCCTCGACGCCATCGCTCGTACCCGCCACAATAATCACGTCATAGTTGGTGATCGTCGTGTCGGCGGTGGCGTAAGTGAACTCCTTGCCGGGCGACTTCACGCCCACCACCGTCACCTTATATTTCGAACGCACCTGCGAATCACGCAGCGACTTACCGCGAATCGACTTCGGTGGATACATCTTCGCCATCACAAACTCGTCATCAAACTCGATGAAGTCGAGCATCTTGCCACCCAATAGATGCGCGACGCGCTCGCCAGCCTCAGCCTCGGGGTAGATCACGTGGTGCGCCCCGATGCGCTTGAGGATACGACCGTGTGTGGTCGACATGGCCTTCGCCCAAATCTGATTGATCTTCAGGTCGGCGAGGTTCGCGGTGACCAGAACACTCGCCTCAATCGAAGTGCCCACGGCAACCACCGCCACCGAGAACTCCTGCGCCCCGATCTGCCGCAGCGCCTCGATATTGCGGGCATCTAACTGCACGGCGTGCGTGACGCGCTCGGCCCACTTTTGCACCAGATCGGGATCGGTGTCTACGGCGAGCACTTCGCGGCCCTGCCGCTGCAGCTGCCCGGCAGTGGCGGCACCGAACCGGCCAAGACCGATCACCAGCACCGGTGAATTCTTGCTGTTCGCGTCAACCAACGATGATCCTCTCTTCAGGAAGTCGATACAGCTGTTTGCGTTCGCTCGAAGCAAACGCCGCTGCCATCGTGACGGTGCCCACCCGGCCAAGCCACATGGTCACCGCAAGCACCAGCTGCGCCGCCGGAGTGGTCGACTCGGTCAACCCGGTGGACAACCCAACGGTAGCGAATGCACTGATCGTGTCGAATAGCGCCTCGCGCATCCCGGCACCGCCGAGCGTCATCACCAGGATCGAGTTGAACCCCACCACCGTGACCCCCCACAGCGCGACGGCAATGGCCAGACGCAGCACATCGTGGGGGATGCGGCGGCGGAACAACTGCAAATCTGAACTTCCGCGCGCCTCAGCAACCGCCGCGAGAAAAAGAATCGCCAGCGTCGTCACCTTGATACCACCGGCAGTCGAGGCCGAACCACCACCCACGAACATGAGCGAGTTCAGCACCAGCAGCGACGAGTCGCTCAACGCATTAATATCAACCGTCGAGAACCCACCCGAACGGGCCATCACCGACAAGAACGAGCCACCCAGCAGCCCCTCGACCGGGGTTCGCGAACCGAAGGTGTCGGCATTCCCGCTTTCGAGCAGCCACAGCGCCAAAGCCCCGAGCAAGAACAACACCAGCGTGGTCACCAGCGTCAGTTTCACGTGCACACCGGGACGCTTCGTGCGGTCACGCATCCAGCGAACCAGCGCAAACAGCACCGGAAAACCGAGCGAACCGAGGAATGTGGCCGCAGCCAAACATCCCAAAAACCAACCGTTGTCAGCGAACTCGGCAACGCCGCCGGGGTTCGGTGCAAAACCGGTGTTGGTGAACGCGCTGGCCGAGTAGTAGAACGAATAGCTGACCGCATCCCACCAATTGGTCACCAGATCAGACGCCCAAAACATCGGCAGGATGAACAGCGCAATAATCGTCTCGATAATGATGAGCGACAGCGCCACCGTGGCGAGCATCCCGCCTATCTCGCCCAGACGCACAGCCTGACTCTCAGACACCGCACCGCGATGTAAACGCAGCGCATTACCGTCGGAGGCGGCAATCAACCGCTGCCGAAGCCCGAGCTTACGGGTAACCACGCTGCCGAGAATCGATGCCAGCGTCAGCACACCGATCGCGCCTACCTCAATGCCGAGGAAGATGACCACATTGCCGAAAGGCGACCAGTGCGAGCCCATGTCTACTGTGGAAAGACCGGTCACACAGATCGTTGAGACCGCTGTGAACAGCGCATCCAAGTATCTTGTGGGGGTGCCGTCGGCCGAAGAAATAGGTAGCGTAAGCAGCAACGACCACAGCAAAATGATCGAAGTGAACACCAGCACCGCGAACCGACTCGGCGAAGCCGAACTCATTTTCGAGATTGCCTGGCGCGAACGCTGAAGCAACGGCATACGCACGATGCTACTCGTGTTTGGGGTCGCGACCGTGAGCGCAGCGAGGCTCGTCTGATTCGAGGGCGAACTTTAATGCCCGAGCTTGGAGAATTTGCGACGACACTCTAGGGTTTAGGTATCACGTGTTTACATTTGCCACAGAAAGTGAGTCTGCGGTGACGCCAGAACAGCGCGCAGCGAACGAGCTACAAGACGTTCATTTCCTGACTGTGGCCGAGGTCGCACAGCTGATGCGTGTTTCGAAGATGACCGTTTACCGCATGATTCACGCGGGCGAACTGCCCGCGGTGAAGTTTGGTCGGTCGTTCCGGGTGCCGGAATCTTCGGTGCAAGAAGCGATCTCGGGTGTGACTGGGACGCGTAGCGCGTAGTAAGCTCGGAAGAGCGCAAAATTTCGCCGATGCGCCTCATCGGCGAGTTCGTCAACATTTTCCAGATAGTTGGGAGAGCCCATGGGTTCAGTCATCAAAAAGCGCCGCAAGCGCATGTCGAAAAAGAAGCACCGCAAGCTGCTGCGCAAGACCCGCCACCAGCGTCGCAACAAGAAGTAGAACTGCAACACAGATGCCCCGCCGAATCGGTGGGGCATCCTCGTTTCCCCAAGATTTTTCCAGCGGCGTACCATGTACGGCATGGCAGCGCTGCAAAATCGACCCCCGGACGACACGTTCTCGCTGAAAGAGCGGTTGGGCTCCCGCAAAGTGGGCGGGGTTCTACTGCTGCTCGCGGCGCTGCTGGCGTTCATTTTCGCCAACTCACCGCTCGAACCGTCCTATACGGCGGTGAAAAACCTCAACCTGCCAATCCCGTTTCTCGGCATCGAAGACATGCCCGCTGCCCGCTGGGCCAGCGACGGCATCCTCGCGATCTTCTTCTTTGTGGTGGGTCTCGAACTCAAACGCGAGTTCGTCACCGGGCAGTTGCGCGACCCCCGCAAAGCGGCACTGCCAATCGCCGCCGCAGTGGGCGGCATGGCCGTACCCGCGGCCGTATACGCCATCATAGTGGCCACCAGCGGCGTGGATGCGATGCAGGGCTGGGCGGTGCCGGTAGCCACCGACATCGCTTTTGCGCTGAGCGTGCTGGCGGTATTCGGGAAGGGGCTCCCGTCACCCTTCCGAGTGTTCTTGCTCACGCTTGCGGTGATGGATGACCTTCTCGGCATCCTCGTAATCGCGATCTTCTTCACCCAGCACCTCAACCTCTGGTGGTTGCTGGCGGCGGCCGCAGCGATCGCGGTGTACGCACTGGTGGTGAACAACGGCATCAACCTCGCGGCGGTGCTGATCCCGCTGGGCGTACTGTCGTGGTATTTCATGCTCTGTTCGGGCGTGCACGCCACAATCGCCGGCGTATTGCTGGGGCTTGCCGTGCCCGCCCTCCCGAAACGCGGCCAAGAGATTTCGTTCGCCGAAGACATGGAACATGACTGGAACGCGCTGTCGCAGGGGCTCGCGCTACCGGTGTTCGCGTTCTTCGCGGCCGGAGTGCCGATGGCTGTGGGCAACGGCACCATGCTCGATGCGCTGCAACACCCGGTTTTCCTCGGCACATTCTTGGGGTTGGTCATCGGTAAGCCCATCGGCATCTTCTTCACGGTGCTGCTGCTGCACCGCCTGCCAATGTTCAAACTTGACGACAATATGCACCTGGCCGATGTGGCCGCGCTCGGTGGCCTGGCAGGAATCGGCTTCACCGTGTCGCTGCTCATCGGTGAGCTCGCATTCCGCAGCCAGACGCAATTCACCGACTACGCGCATCTGGGCGTGCTGTTCGGTTCGATCGCTGCCGCGGCTATCGCTGCAGTAACACTGCGGATGCGAGCGAGGGCTGCAGCCAACGATCAGCTTGACGAAGACGAAGCATTCCTGCCGTGACGCGCATCGATTTTTATGAACGCCAGGGATGCCACCTGTGCGACGATGCGCTCGCGGTGGTGCTGACAGCAGCCGCAGATGCCGGGGCCGAAGTGGTGCGCCACGATATTGACGCCGATCCCGAACTGCAGGCGCAGTATGGAGAGCTCGTGCCGGTGGTAGAAATCAACGGCGTACAGCATGCGCAGTGGTTCGTTGAAGCCGAGAGATTGCGAGCGGCGTTACACGAGTGACGGCAGCGCCACCGAAATCAGCAGCGCCAGAATCACGGTGTTGAACACGAATGCCATCAGATTGTGCGCGGTGGCGACCCGTCGCAGTGCCGCCGAGCGCAGCTGAGTGTTTGCGAGGTTGTAGGCGGTAGACATCTGCAGCGAGAGAAACACCATGTCAGAGAACACTGGCGGATCTTCGCCGAAATCGTAGTGGAGCCTGCCGAGCGCCCACTCGCGCAGATAACGCACCGCGAACGAGACGAGGATGAGCACCCACGAGCAGGCAACTCCGGCGAGTGCCGCAGCCGAGAGCAGCAGATCGCCACGCAATTGGTCAGAACTCAGCAGCATCACCACGATTGCGAGCGAGACGAAAGCTGAGCCGATCGCCTGCGCCACCTCGCCGGTTCCGCGGCGTCGCTGGGTGGCCAGTTCGGCTTCTGATCGAGGTGACGACCACGCGGCAACTCGGCGCAGCGACAGCCCCGAGAGCTGTCGAAAAGCGAACAGCGTGAGCGGCACATACACCAGTGTCGACACGATCATGATGACCGCGTAGATGTAGATGAGCTGCGTGAGGTAGCGGGGCACCCCCTCGGCGATATCGAAACGGATGCCCGTAACTATCGCCAGCGGCACTATCGCGAGCACCGCGGCAGCAGAACTGAGATATTGCCGGGGCGTCTCTTTCGCGAGCCAGCGCGGGTGAATGCATTGAGTGCTGCCGGTACGTTGCTCGCCACCTGCAGAGGTGTCGGCCACCCCGAGACCTTCGCGGCCGGCGCGGCCGACACGATGCGTGAGGTTGTTGCGATCGGGTTCGGCAGCCAGCGCACTCATCGTCTCGGGTCGGATGCCTAGGGCTGCAGGCGGTTCGGGCCGCGGAACAGATAGGT
This sequence comes from uncultured Gulosibacter sp., assembly GCF_963509965.1. NCBI lineage: Bacteria > Bacillati > Actinomycetota > Actinomycetes > Micrococcales > Microbacteriaceae > Gulosibacter > uncultured Gulosibacter sp. The sequence goes on along the minus strand of NZ_CAUPDE010000005.1, from coordinate 1,802 downwards.
TACTTCGCGCAGGTTGGGCTGGTGAAGCATGAGCATCATCATGCGGGCGAGCCCCATCCCGAAACCACCGTGCGGGGGAGCGCCGTAGCGGAAAAAGTCGAGGTAGAAGCCGAGCTCGTCTGCATCCATCCCCTTTTCGGCAACCTGCTGCTCGAGCACGTCGATGCGGTGCTCGCGCTGCGCACCGGTGGAGATTTCGACGCCGTTCCAGATGAGGTCGTACGACTTCGTCAGGGAGGCCTCGTCGTCATGGCGCATGTGATAGAACGGGCGGATCGAGGCGGGGTAGTCGGTGAGGAACACGAACTCAGAACCGTGTTCTTCGAGCGCCCAGCGGCCGATCTCGCGCTCGCCCTCGGGATCCATGTCGAGGTCTTGGCGTTCAAACTTGTGGCCGCGCGACTCGACGATCTTGCGGGCCTCGAGTAGCGGCACGCGGGGGATGGGGCCGGGAACCTTGACCTCGACGCCGAACACTCGCTCGATGTCGTCGCCGTGCTTTTCTTTCACCGCGGTGAGTGCGGTGCGCAAGAGTTCTCCCTGCATCCGCATCACATCTTCATGCGAGTCGATCCACGAAACTTCGGCATCAACGCCGGTGAACTCGGTGGCGTGACGCGAGGTGAACGACGGGTCGGCGCGGAACACGGGACCAATTTCGAAAACCCTCCCGAAGCCAGCCGACTGCGCCATCTGCTTGAAGAACTGCGGCGACTGCGCGAGATAGGCCTTGCGGTCGAAATAGCCGACCTCGAAGAGTTCGGCCTTGGTTTCGGATGCCGAGGCCATGAGCTTCGGGGTGAAGATTTCGATGTAGTCGTTCTCGATCCAGTACTGGCGCATCGTGTTGACGAACGTGGTCTGGACGCGGAACATGAGGTTGTTGCGTTCGGTGCGCAGGTCGAGGAAACGCCAGTCGAGCCGCACATCGATGGATGAGTCGTCGGCGATTGGGGTTTCGGGAAGCGCTGTCGACTCAACCGTGATCGACGAGATCTTGACCTCGAGGCCACCGAGCTTCACACGCTCGTCGTGCTTGAGATCGCCCTCGATGGTGAGCATGGTGCCCTTGGCGAGCGGCGAGATGACCTCGCTGATGTGCTCGCGATCTTCAGTGCGCGGGTTGACGAGCTGGCATGCGCCGGTCTCGTCGTGCAGCACAATGAACTGCACTTTTTTCTGGTCGCGGACGGTGTCAACCCATCCCTGAACCTTTACTGGGCCTTCTTCGAGGGCGGCAAGCGCCGAAATCACGGTACGTTCAGTCACGCATCTAAGCCTAGTGGTTGCATCTTGCCGCGAGCACAAAAGCGGGCGGCGCCGCGTGGGGTGCGGGTGGCATGCGCCGCGCGGGAGATGGCACCGTTCGCGGGGTGCGCGGGGGTGTGCGCGGCGTTCGGGTACACCGCGGGTGCTCGGGTGCACCGCAGTGGTGGTGTCCCTGAGGGTTTTGGGTGTACCGCAGGGGCAGAACGGTTGATGCACGCAGGCGGCGCGGGCGGGGGTGTGCGCGGGAGTGTGTGGCCGGGAGGGGTGGGAGCGCGGGGTGGCGCTCACCCATCAGCGGGCAGCGTGCACATCGGCGGGAAACCAGGCCACTAGCGGGAAGTGGCACCGCTATTGACTTGTGGCACCGGTATGCGAGTGCCATTTGTCGGCTGCGGTGCCGGTTTGTGGGTGGGATGCCGGAAATGGCACCGTTCGCGGGATGCGGGTGGCATGCGCCGCGCGGGAGATGGCACCGTTCGCGGGGTGCGCGCGGCGTTCGGGTACACCGCGGGTGCTCGGGTGCACCGCAATAG
>NZ_CAUPDE010000004.1:0-130103 GCF_963509965.1 uncultured Gulosibacter sp. | reverse complement strand
AAATCGAAACCGACGACTCACAGAACGTCCGGACCGAATGAAGGGGGCGACCCAGTGTGAACCTAGCCGCGCGGCACCGGCGGGCCAAGCCACAGCAGCGCGGCAAATAGCGCCGCCACGAACGCCACCAGCAGCAGCACCGCGAGCCACACATTGCGCAGCACCCACGCCTGCACGTGTTCGATGAAGCCGCGCGGCGCTTCCCCGCCCGGCGCCAAACGCCAGCCGCCTTCAAGCATGCCCCTGCGGTCGACGTACATTTCAAACGGCACCGTGGCGAACGGCACGATCGCGAGCAGCACGCCGGTGATGCCGAGTCGGGCGGGCCATTTCTGGTTTGCCCACACGAACACTGTCGAGGTCGCATAGCTGAGGAACACGAATCCGTGGATGCCGCCGGCAATCGGCACGATATTCGTGACGTCGAGTGCGCGCAGAATGAGCGCGGCGATGAGGCCCGCCCAGGTGAATACCTCGGCGATTGCGAAGCTGCGAAAAAGCGTGCGGGGGCTGATCGACTTGGTTGGTGAGGTGGTGACCATGTGATGGGTATCTCTCTATTTGGTTGCCGGCGAAGAGGGGGTTATTGCCGATGCGCGACGCAATTTGATCGCACCGAAAAAACCGAGCGCGAGGAATCCGGTGGCGATCACAATCGCCCAGCGGGTCGCATCCGCAAACCCATTGGTGAGCGCCTGTACCGCGGCATCGGTGTGAGCGCCGAGGCTGCTGTGCGGGCCCTGGGCTCGCAGCTGCAGCAGTGTCGTGCCGGCCGATAGGCGGGTTGATTCTGCCAGTGAGTCAGCCGCGGGGCCGGTGAAACCAGCATCGCTGAGAGCCGACGGCAGGGTGAGCGCGAGCGACATCGACAGTGTGGCACCGGCGAAGGCGGTACCCAGGGCCGACCCCACCTGGCGCACGGTGCTTTGCGTGGCCGAGCCTTGGCCAGAGATCTCAACCGGAATATCCTGCAGCACCGTTCCCGTCAGCTGTGCCGATGCGAGCCCGAGCCCGAGCCCATACACCACCAGTGGTAGGGCAACAAACCATCCGGAGGTTGTTGGGCCGACGAAGAATGCGAGGGTTAACGCACCGGCAACTTCAAGACCGAGACCGATCAGCACGGTGCCGGGCGAACCGAACTTTGCGGCGAGGTGGCGAGCTGAGGCACCGGCAAGAAACGCACCGAACGCCATGGCGGCGAGCACCAGCCCGGCACCCATCACGCTCAGGCCGAGCGCATTAATGAGATAGAGGGGGAGCACGAACACGATCGCGAACTCGCCGATAGCGACCATTGCGGCGGTGAGGTTGCCCCAAGAGAACGTTGAGTACGAAAACAGTCCGAGGTCGAGTAGTGCGGCGCGATGCACTTTCTCGCGGTGTCGTTCCCACACCACAAACAGGATGAGCGCAACCGTGGCCACCGCGAACGCTACCGGCACGATCGAGATTGGTGCGCCCTTCGGCCACACCCAACCGAAGATGCTGAGCTCGTTCTGCGGTGTCCACCAACCCAGATCTGGCCCTTCAATAACCGCGAACACTAGGGCTCCGAAGCCGATTGCGCTCAGCAGCGCGCCGTCGACGTCAACTCCGGGGCGCAGCTTTTCGCCGCGGGTTTCGGGCACGGTGAATAGCGCCGTAATGAGCACCAGTGCGCCGATGGGAAGGTTGACGAGGAATATCCAGTGCCAGGTGGTCCACTGTGTGAGTGCACCGCCAGCGAGCGGGCCAACTGCGGCCGCGCCCGAGATTACGGCACCCCACACACCGAATGCGGCAGCCCGGTATTTGCCTCGGAATACGGCGTTCACGGTAGAGAGTGTTGACGGCATGATGCAGGCCGCACCCACCGCCTGCACGGCACGCGCTGCGATCAGCATTCCCGCGCTTGCTGCAGCAGCAGCGAGCAGACTTCCGGCAACAAACACCACCAGGCCGACAAGAAACAATCGTTTGCGGCCCCAGCGGTCGGCGAGGTTGCCGGTCGACAGCAGCAAGGCTGCCAGCAGCACGGCGTAGAGACTGTTCACCCACTGCGCGTCGGTGAGGTTGAGGCCCAAGTCGCTGATGATGGTGGGGAGGGCGACACCGACGATGGTGCCGTCGAGCACAATGAGGCCGAGCCCCACCGCGAGTGCGGCGAGGCCGAGCCAATCCCGACGTGTGGGAGCAGTGATTTGTGCGCTGTGGGTGGCGGTCATGATTGCACCGATTCTGATTTGCTGCGGGTGGCAGCGCTTTCGTTGACGGCACGACCGAGCGCGATCGAGAAGATAACGAGCGCTGCCGAGATGGCGATGTGGCCCAGGCCCGCGATGCCGGCAAACATGGCGTTCGACTCTTGGCCCAGCACTGTGAGGCTGCCGTGCCAGATCAGCATGGCCGAGGTGATCACGACACCGACGTTGTAGAGCCAGAAGAACCAACCGAATAGCCGGCGGCTGCGCGAGATGACGAACACTTTATCGATTACCAGCACCACCAGAAGCACCAGGAACCCGAGCGTCAGCAGGTGGGTGTGAGCCACGCCGAGCTGCGTGAACTGCCCGGCGGGGAAGTCGTTGAGTTTCGTGAACTCGCGGTAGAACACACCCGCACCGAGCCCCAGAATGAGGTAAAGGAATGCTGCGTTGAAGATTTTCTTCATGGTTTGGGTCCTTTCAAACGGGTTCGTGATGCGGCGAACCGAGGGGTCGCGTCGGCGTGAGGGGGCCGACCGTGTCGGGTGGATGCGCTGAGCCTGTTGGGCGCGAGCGCCGCCACACCGAGATGGGTGATCTTGTCTCTACCTCATCAGCTGGCTCGGTTTATGGCATCGCGAACTCTGTTGAACTCAAACTCAACCGTTCGGTTGATGTGAGTGGGGTTGCTGTACGCACGCGGGTCGAATACTTCGCCGGAGTCCTAGGCATGCTCAGGCCCGGGTGCGTAACTGCGAATCGCACAGATGCTTCGCGAGCCATGAGCAGCCGTTCTCTCAGCCGGATTTCGTCACGCTGAGTCACTATTCACGATGCGAAACATCTCGTGGTGCTGAGTTGTTGAATGCACGCTGTTGGCGTGATTTGGTTGAAGTTCGGCATGGGGTAGCACTAGTCTCGGTGGCTGCTAATAGCGTTTAGCCAACCGGGAACAGGTTGCTCGAGATGGCTCTAGCGCAGGAGAAAAGACCAGATAGTGCCGCCAGCGAAAGAAGCTGAGCGAACCGAATTGCATCGAACGATTTAGCGGATTGCCGATGATCTGCGCGGGCTTTTCGACGACCCGACGGCCTACAAGTTCAACCATCCCGACCCTTACACGCCGTCAGGTTCCTACTCGTGCGCCCTCGCAGACGTAACGGGAGACGGCCTCCCTGAGCTGCTCCTACAGGCCGATGTCACCGACTACTTCGCGCCAGTCACCGTATTCGGCAAACCGGCAGAAAAACAGCTCTTCAATGTGCGATAAGTCCTCATCGCCGGCGCTGGATCCGGTGGCGGGGCCGCGCCTATATCGATGTTTCGGATTCGGGGAACGGGCTCTATCAAATCTCTGGCACATCCTCCCGACTGGCGCCCATCACACGAACGCGGGCCGTTGGAAAACCTACGCAAGAAGTAGGGCTTCCTCTGCGCCGGGTTATCGCCCGTAGGGTAGCTCACCGCTGTTCGGCACCGGTTCAGGGTGCTCGATCACGTACTGCACTGACGCCGCCTCGATAGCCTGACCGCATCCTTGTCCATGAGCCCCCGCCTCAACGTCGCGATGGCCGCAGCGTGGGTTCCGACGATGTTCAACCAGGTGTCGCACATAGCCCGATAGTCGTCGTCCCAGTTTGCCCCGCCGTTATTGAATAGTTCGCCGCCGATCCTTCCCGCGATGCGCACCACTTCACCCTGCACGGTCTTCGCGGGCCCGCCCATGGGCACTAGGTAATCCCACAGCCACGAGAACTGTTTCCGCACCGGAAGGTCGGGGACATCGATGCGGCTGGTTCCATCGTGCGGTTCGATTAGTTGCACCGGCGGCACCCCGGAGAGCCGATACAGTTCCGCCATAGCGGCGTCGATGGCTCGGCTCCCGTCGCTGCTTACCTTCCTCGACCGTGCGGTCTGGGCATGTTCCTTACCGAACTTCGCGACGAAACGGCGGCCTTCGTCGGTCAGGTGCGCGCCCGCGTCGAGCAGGAAGGACAGGGTCTCCAAGACGGAAGGTAGCTTGTAGCTTTCGTAGGCCTGAGCCACGGCCAGGTCTGCTGCGGTGTAGTCGTGTGGCCATTCGAGGGCGTGGATGTTGGCGCCGTGCTCGAGAAGCAAACGCACGGCTTCGACACGGCACTCGCGTGCCGCGATCATGAGCGGTAGGTACCTGCTCTCAGGATTGGGGTTGGCGCCGAGCTCGAGCAAAAGCCGCATACGTGGAGTGTCCCAGTCGCTCGCGGCGGCCGTGAGCGGCGTGTAGCCGAAGCGGTCTTGAACATCAATGTCAAGACCCTGCTCGACCAGCCACCGCACCAACTCTGGCGGGGATTCAACCAACGCCAGCGCTGTGCGCTTGTAATATCCGGTGGTTGCCTCCAGCAGGCACGTATCGTAGACGGCTTTCATCGCATCGAGGTCGCCGCTTTCGAGGATCTCAGTGAAATTCGCCGGGAGGGTTTTACGCTTGCGAGCCATTCGCTGATGCTAGCAGCATCGCCACCAAAGGGATCGGCGGTGCATTGAACAAGAAGACGCCGTATCGAACAAACAGGGGGTGAGCCGCCTTCACCGTCACTAGGCTCCGACCTCCCCGGCATAAGGGCTACGCGGTCCGCTTTATGACCTGAACCACTTTCCAGCCGTCTGGTAATTCCCACTCATAAAACGCGGTACCCTGGTGAGCGGCAGCAGATGAGCACCTGCGCAACGGTGAGTAGTTGTTGCCGGTAGCCCATGTCGCCGTCCTTAGCTGCTGGACTCACCGCTCAATCCAGCCACGGGCGGTTCATCACCTGAGCAAGGACAAACATATGACAATTAAAAAAAGCTGGCTCGGTGGCTTGCTTTTGACATTGATCTTGGCGGCGTCGTATCTGGTTGGGGTCGCCCCAGCGATGGCCACGCCAACTTTCACCTACCCCGACGCAGTTCACGACGTGACCGTGGAAGCCAAGTCGCGTGACGAGGGCTCCCAGGCGCGCGTCGACGACGAGGTAACGGTAAACGCAAACTGGAATGTGCCCAACGGCGCAAAGGCCGGCCAAACTTTCGGCATGACCCTGCCGGAAGAGTTCGCGCGCTACGCCGACGGAAAGTTCACCGTATCCGACGAAAAAACAGGGGCAGCAGTTGCCAACTGTGTGGTATCAAACGACCCCAAGCCAGTGGCAACTTGCACCCTCACCGACTTCGTCAACGACAAAGAAGAGGTCGGCGGAAAACTGTGGTTTTACGCAACCCTCGATCAGCCGACCGACAAGAACGAAGTTGAGTTCATTATCAACATGAAGACCGTCAAGGTCAAAGTTCCCGGTACCGGCGGAATCGGGAAAGTCGCACCCGGTTACGGTTCCGACGAGCCGGCCAAATACAGCACGAGAACCAATGTCTCGCAAGACCTGATTGCCTGGGGTGTCTCGTTCCCGTCGACCTCCGCAGAAAACGGTACGGTGACGATCACCGACGAGATCGTCCATGACACTTCGAGTGAGCGGCACAAGCTCAACGAGTACCCGATCGAAGTCGAGTTCCGCAACGTCAACCCCGACGACAGCTTCGTTGCAGGAGAAGATTGGGCACCGCTTGACCCAGCAAACGTCACCACAGACGCAGCCGAAGGGAAAACATCATTTACCACAACGGTGAAGAACATTCCTACCGATAAACGTGTGCAGTACCGGGTGCTCTACTGGACAAAGATCGACGGCAAGACCTTCGACGGCGACGTCTACAAGAACAAAGCAACTGTCAACAAGAAAACAGTCGAAGCCGACTTCACGTGGACCGCAATCGGTGGCGGCACCGGCTCTGGTAAGGAATACACCAGGTTCTCAATCGCCAAGTCGGTTGAGGGTAGCGGTGCAGACAAGGTTCCCGCCGACACCAAATACACCGTCAAGTACACCGCTGACGGTGAAGAAGACACGCTCACGTTCGCGGCCGGAGAAGAAAACCGCCTCAATTCAAAGCGCTACAAGATCGGCACCGAGTTCACCATCACCGAAGTGAACCTCCCAGAAATCGAAGGCATCGAATGGGGCGACTACGAAATCACCGGCAACGGTGTTTCGAAGAACGACGACGGGGGCTACACCGTCACGCCGAAAACGCACGAACCGGTCAAACTCAACCTCGTCAATAAGGCTGAGCTGCAGAAGGGCAATCTCTCAGTCGCCAAATCGGTGAGCGGTGAAGGGGCGGGGCTCCTTCCCGAAGACACCGAGTACAAAATCGGATACTCCTACACGCTGAACGGCGAAGAGATCACCGGCACCCTCACCGTGAAAAACGGTGAAGCTGTGCGTCTGCCTGAAGACGTGCCCGCTGGAACTAAGGTCACCCTGACCGAAAAGAAGCCTGCCGATGTTGAGGTTAACGACTCAAAGAAGGTCAGCTATGGCGAGCCGCGGTTTACAGCAGGTGCCGAGTCGGGCACTGAAGTGACGGTAACGATTGAGGGTCGTAAAACGGTGGAAGTCGAACTTGACAACCCGACCACCGTGACAGAAGAGCCCACACCGATACCCACGCCGGAGCCGACGCCTGACCCCACGCCCGAGCCGACGCCTGAACCCACCTCTGAACCGACCCCGGTGCCGGAGAAGCCGGTCGAGTCGGCAAATCCGAGCCAGCCTACGGATCAAACCCCTGCGCTTCCGAGTACGGGGGCGCAGAACATGGGCCCGATCGTCGGCGCAGCACTGCTGCTGACCACCATTGGTACCGCAGCACTGATCATTACCCGCAAACGCCTGAGCTCATAACTCAGCGCAAATGAAGTTGCCCTCATCGATTCAATGAACCGGTGAGGGCAACTTCATTTTCTGGCTCGCAACCTGCGAGCTAACAACAAAGCACTAATGCTTGCCCGCTACTGAGCGGTTGCCATCAACCCCACGAGTAGATCCGCGACATCCTGCGGCGAGAGCGCATCAAAGTTCTCTTTCGACAGCGAATTGATCTCGATAATGAACAGTGCCTGGGCATCCTCGTCGTAATACAGCGCACTGTAATAGCCTTGCGGGTTCGTGGGATACCAGCGCGTCAACACCAACACCTCAAGATTGCCCGAGGTGACCGTCTCGACTGTGTTGTCTTGTTCTGGTGTGCTCGGCGTGTTCTTGAATTCGTCGTAGGCTGCCTGAGCATCGGCGCTATTTGAAGCCTGGATGATCTGCAAGTCGCCCGCGTACATATCGCGCCGCCAGAAGTCACAGATGTAGCGATACCCCTCGGTATCGTTCGCATAGCTACCCCAGCCAACATTAGTGATCTTTGCCCGCTTATCAAGGATGCGCGGCATCTTCTCGGCCAACAGGCACTCACCCTCGCTCAGCACCGGGTATTCGAGCCCGTAGCCGTCCGATGACTCCCAGCCATCAGCGGTCTGCTGCAACCACGACTCGGGAATCTGGGTGACGCTGTTCAGGTCGGGTTTCGGATCACCCTCCGAATCTGCCGTCGAACAAGCGGCAAGAGGCAGCGCCAGTAGCAAAGAGAAAGCCAGTGCGGCACGTCGTTGATTTCGCATGCGCACATGCTAACGGCCGAGCCTCATCGCGCACCCAGAACCAGGTCAGCGAGCCATGCCACACTCAAACCATGACGCACACGCACAGACTCATAGGCAGGGTTCGTCGGGTGCGCACCGGCAAAGTCACCACCCAACAGTGGAACGGCCGCGAAATCAACACTGGTGCAGCCAAAACACCCCGTGACGGGCGCGTGCCAGTCACCCTGCAAGGGCTCGAAGGCGACGAACAGGGCAACCTGAAAGTGCACGGCGGCCCCAACAAGGCAATCTGTTGCTACCCGTTCGAGTTCATCGACCGGTGGCGGGCCGACGGTATCCCCCTTCCCGAAGGCGCGCTCTTCGAAAACCTCACCCTCGAAGGTCTCACCGACGAACAGGTGAACCTCGGCGACATTTTTCAACTCGACGATCTGCGCGTGCAGGTCACTCAGCCACGCCGCCCTTGCGCCACGGTATCGGCACGCTGGAGGATGAGGCAGCTGCCGCAGCTCATGCAAACCACCAACCGCACCGGTTTCTATTTCCGGGTGCTCGAACCCGGCACCGTCGCCCAGGGCGACACCCTGCGTCTGGTTGAACGACTCGAAAACTCGGTATCGGTGGCCGAAACCAATCGCATCATGAACGTCGACCGCAACGACACTGGCGACATCCAGCGCCTACTCGCATCGCCCGAACTTCCCGAACGCTGGCGTGCGACACTTCAGCGTCGGCTCAGTGGCGAGCTCGAAGACGACTCGGCACGGCTGTTCGGCACCACCTAATAGACGAGCACGCGGATGCGACACCCGGGGCAGGTCTACAGGCTGCGGCCGATTTCCCACAGCCGGTCGGGTCGACCATCAATCGCCTCCGACAGTGCAAACGCCTGATCGTCCGAGAGTGACGACACATAGTCGAGCACTCCACGCCCCACCCCAAACCGGTGCGCTTGCGCCACCGACTCGGGCGTCGGTACCCCCTCGGGGCGACGCTGCATGAGCGCCAACTGCTGACGGGTGGCGAGCTCAACAAGCTCTCGCAGCCGCGGCGGCACCCGTTCACGGTCATACCGGTCGTCGAGCCACGACGTTAATCCGTTCACGATCCGCAGCAACACAAGGCTGAGCCCGCGCTGATACATCGCAATATCGGGCCGGTTCAAAATAAAGTGCCGGTGCACAAACTTGAGCACATTCACCGCGTGCCAGGCCGCCACATCCAATGTCACAAGCCCCGTGCGCGGATTGTCTGCCGGAGCCAACACCACCGCCTGCTGCAGATACCCGATCCAGCGGCTCGTGAACGACGACAGTGCCCGCTCAGTGGTGAGTGAGCCATCGAAATCTTCCGCGAGCAGACCATCCACCAGGTCATCAGCCACCAGCCGCACCGCATCCGCAAACGCATCATCATCGGCGATCCAGGGGTCGTCAGCGTGCAGTTTGCGCCGCAACAGCTCCAACGGGGCACCCGGTCGGGGCCGCTGCCCACCCAGCTGTGAGGCATCCAGCTGCCGCAACTCCAACGCATCCTCAAGCCACGAACCAAGCTCACGCGCAACCGCGCCCTTACCGAGCAGACCGGCCCGATAAAAATCATCGACATCGTGCACCGAATAGGCAATATCGTCGGCAATATCCATCACCGTCGCTTCGAGCGACTGCTGCAGCGGCAAAACCCCGGCAGACCCCTCCCTGGCATCCGCAAGATCTGCCGCATCCACAAAATAGGCCGAATATTTGCGCACCACCAGCTCGCCATCAATCCGGCGCAACCCCGGCGGCAGCAACGCGGCGGGATCGGTGACCGTAACCGCAGGTGTCCACGGATACTTCGCGGTTGCCGAGCGAGTGGCGGCAGTGAGGTTGAGGCCGTGGTCGGTATCGTGCCACACATCCAGGGCGGTGACGATGCGATAGGTCTGGGCATTTCCCTCAAACCCATCTGGCAGGCCGAGTGTTTCACGAGCGACCCGGTCGAGCACCTGCTCGCCAAGATGCCCAAACGGTGGATGCCCGAGATCGTGCGCGGCAGCTGCCGCCTGCGTCACCACCGGGTCACAGCGGTACTCGTCGCGTTTGGCGGCGAGTTCATCAAGTTCATCCGCCAGTTGCTTCGCGATAGTGCGTGCCACCGCGGTGACTTTGAGCGAGTGCGTGAGCCGATTGTGCACGAGCGGCCCGGCGCCCGTTTGGCCGATCACCTGTGTCACGGCCGAAAGCCGCGCGTAATAGGGCGAAAACCGGATGCGCTCCAGGTCGCGTCGAAACTCGGTGTCGCTATCGGCAATCTCGTGACCGCCAACAGCATCGGCGAAACGTCGGGCAGTGCGGGAATGCGGTTTCATGAACAACCTCGGCGATATCAAATGGCTGCTGGTGTCACACTACCTCTGCCCGGCACGAACCAACCGCACAAGTGAACAAGCAGCGAGCGCCGCACCCTAAAGCTTCCGCAGCCTCGCCGCCGCCTCATGCAGCACCTCGGGGCGCTTACAGAACGCGAACCGCACGAGCGACTCAGCCCCCGAAGCATCGCGGTAAAACGCCGATAGCGGCACTGCCGCCACCCCGATGCGCTGCGGTAGCTCACGACACAGCTGCGCCGCATCAGTAACCCCCAAAGGTGCAGCATCCGCCACCGCAAAATAACCACCGTTCACCGGTGCCACCGCAAACCCGGCATCCGCAAGCGCCGGCACCAGCAGGTCACGGCCGGCGCGCAGCTGCTCACAAATCGCCGCAAACTCGGCATCCGGCAGTGCCAACCCCACCGCAATACCCTCCTGCAGGGGGCCAGCGTTCACATAGGTGAGCCACTGCTTCACCGCGGTCACTGCCGACACCAGCTCGGCAGAACCAGTCACCCAACCAACCTTCCAGCCCGTGGTGGCGAACGTTTTACCGCCGGACGAGATCGTAACGGTGCGATCACGCATCCCCGGAAGCGAAGCCATCGGAATGTGCCGGTGCTCGTCAAACGCGAGGTGTTCATACACCTCGTCGGTAATCACGACGAGGTCGTGCGCGATAGCCAACTCGGCAATCTGCTCGAGCTCGGTACGTGAAAACACGTGCCCGGTGGGATTGTGGGGCGTGTTCACCAAAATTGCGCGGGTGTTGGGTGTGATGGCGGATGCAAGCCGATCAACATCAAGCGCGAACTCCGGCCATTCGAGCCGCACCGGCACGAGCGTCGCCTGCGCGAGCGCCGCATCAGCATCGTAGGCGTCGTAGAACGGCTCAAACGCAATCAGCTCATCACCCGGTTCGCACAGCGCCAGAATTGCCGCCGCCAGCGCCTCGGTGGCCCCGGCGGTGACCAGCACTTCCGAATCAACATCCCACTCCAGGCCATACCAGTGACGCTGGTGTGCGGCGACGGCATTGCGAAGCTGCGGCACTCCGGGGCCGGGCGGGTACTGGTTACGGCCCTCGGTAATCGCCGTGATCGCCGCATCCAGCACCGCTTGCGGGCCAGAAGTGTCGGGGAACCCCTGACCGAGATTCACGGCGTCGTGTTCGACAGCCAACGCCGACATTTCGGCAAAAATCGTGGTACCAAACCGGCGCATCCGGGACACAAGCTCGCTCATGCCCTCATGCTACTGATCAGAACACCAACAACCCCGCTGAGCGTGTCATGCAAAGTCAATCGCCGGGTGAAGCGATCAGCCGGGCAGCTCGAGAAACTCGCGTATCGCTGGTAGTTCGCGTTCAATCTGAGCGCTACCGAGCTCGTACATGTGCCGCAGCTTGCGCACATCGGTTTCGGCGTTCGAGACGGTTAACCCCTCGGGGCTGAACAGGTATGCTCGGCCGCTGCGCTCCAACTCAAACAGCTCTACACGGGTGCGGTTATACCGCAAGGGCCGCTTGATCACCGCGTCAGCAATCGCCGGATAGCGTCGAAAAAGCTTGCGTAAACCAGCCGAAGTAACGCTGCCGCTGAGCGGTTTCACATAGTTGCGTGGCCGCGTGAGCACCACCACAAAACGTGAAAAACCTGCAGCTTTCGCAGCATCCAGCGCGAACCCACCGGTGGGGCCCAGCGCCCCATCGAAATACACGTGACCGTCAATCGTCGCCGGCGGCATCCACACCGGCAGCGTCGAAGAGGCACGCACCCGCACCATCAGATCGTGCAGGTCGTGCATATCGTCGCGGCCCCAGTAGACCATCCGGCCAGTGTCAGCCTGCACCGCGCCGATCGCGAATTGCGCCGGATGCGCGCGGAACGCGTCCCAATCGTAGGGGAGTGCCGCGCCAGGAAGCCCGGTTTGTTCATAAATATATTCGGCATGAAACCGGCCCTTGCCCTGCATCCAGGTGCGCCAACTGCCAAAGTTTGGGTCGGCAGCCAACTCCACAAACGATACGCGTGCGCGGCCGGCGTCGCGGCTCAAATAGTTCGCGGTGCAGCTGGCACCGGCCGAGATGCCACCCACCCAGGGAAAATCAATACCCTCGGAAATGAGCCGGGTCACCACCGCCGAAGTGAAACTGGCGCGCATCCCACCACCCTCAAAAATGAGAGCCGTCGATGCCAAAGCGTCGGAATGCGTCATACCAAACATTGTTGCAAGACTCGGTTACGGCTGCGGCTCGCGCCCGGAACGCGGCCGAGATACCAACCGCACCGGGATGCGGCGACCAGCAAACGTTCCCACCCGCTCGGCAAACCGGCCCGGGAGCGCACAGCCGCACTCAGGGCAGCACCCATCAGCTGTCAACCGATACTCCAGCACCCGATGCCAATCGCGCACGATCAGCTCCGCACCACATTGCGGACACCAGGTGGTGCCGCCGACAGCATCATGCACGTTGCCGGTGTAAACAAAACGCTCACCGGCAGCGAGCGCGATCTCGCGCGCCCGAGAAAGTGTCTGTGGCGGTGTACGCGGCACATCACGCATCCGATGATCGGGATGAAAAGCCGTGAAATGATGCGGCACTTGTGGCCCCAGCTCATTGACCACCCAACTCGCCATCTGCTCAATCTCAGCATCCGAATCGTTATGGCCCGGAATCAGCAGCGTGGTGATCTCCAACCAGCAATCGGTTTCGTTCTGAATGAAACTGAGCGTGTCAAGCACCGTCTGCAACCGCGCACCGGTGATGCGGCGATAGAAGTCGTCAGTAAACCCCTTGAGATCGATATTTGCGGCATCAACCGCACGATAGAGCTCGGCGCGTGGCCCCGGCGAAATATAACCGGCACTCACCGCAACCGACTTCACTCCGCGCTCGCGGCAGGCCTCAGCAATATCAATCGCATACTCGGCAAAAATAGTCGGGTCGTTGTAGGTGAACGCCACCGAATCGCATCCGGTGCGAATGGCTGCCTGCGCAATGGCTTCGGGCGTAGCCTGATCTGCGAGCCGGTCAATCTCACGCGAGGTCGAAATATCCCAGTTTTGGCAAAACTTGCAACCGAGATTGCAGCCGGCGGTGCCGAAACTCAGCACCGAGGTTCCCGGATAGAAGTGGTTTAGTGGTTTCTTTTCAACCGGGTCGATACAAAACCCGCTCGAGCGGCCGTAGGTGTCGAGCACGATTTCGTCACCGTCACGCATCCGCACAAAACAAAACCCGCGCTGCCCGTCACGTAGCTTGCACTCGCGCGGACACAGATCACACTGCAAGCGGCCATCATCAACCACATGCCACCAGCGAGCCGCTACTCGCTCCACTCGCGCACCTCATAGCGCAGCAGCTCAATATTCGGCGACCAAAAACGCTCATCGAGCCGTGCCTTGCGTTTGAGGCCGTGCAAGAACTGCTTCGGATCGTGAAGCTGCCGCCACACCTGCGGAAGATAGGTTGCCCGGTGCCGCCCCGAACGCAGAATCAGCCCGTCGACGCCGGGCCGCAGCGCATCGATCGCACCCGCCTCGGTGCCGTCAAACTCAAGCGCAACTGGCGCAGTGAGCAGCGACACACTCACCGAAACCCGCTCAAGCTCGCTCGCGCTGAGCGGGGGAAACCGCGGATCGTTAAACGCTGCGGCCAGTGCGTTCTCGGTGACATCATCGCGGATGCTGCGGAAGGCCGAGAGCGTGCCGATACACCCGCGCAACGCGCCGTCAATTTCGAGGGTCACGAATGTGGCACCGGGATGGTGGAGCGCTTCATCACCACCGGGCCAATCGGTGTGCACCCCCAGCTCGGCCGCGATAGTGGCTCGCGCCAGCTTTACGAGGACGAGCCCCTGTTCATCAGTGAGTGTGTGCATCATTCAGCACCTCCAAGGGGTGGTGTTGGTTCGGTGAAAGTTACTGCGGCATAGCCGACAACGCGGTCGTGATCGCCATAGGGTGTATCACCCGAATTCGCGGCAGCAACCAGCTGAGGCTGCCAACCGCCAGCTGCGGCGGCGTGCAGCAGACCGTTCACGGGACGCACTCCGCAGGCATCACCCGCACGCAGCTGCGCAGCGCAAGCCAGCACCTGCTCGATAGTTTGCGCATCGCGTATTTGCGCCTGCGCATAGCTGAGGTAGTGCGAAAGGTCGCTCGACACCAGCACGAGCGTATCCGGCACGGCTGCAAGCGCCCGGGCAATTACCCCGGCTACAACCGGAGGCGCCACGTCACCCACCGCAAGCGGTGCCACTGTGAACGGCACGTCAGCGCTCGCGGCCAAGCGCTGTAAGAACGGCAGATGCACCTCGAGTGAATGTTCTTGCGCATGCACTTGCGGCGCCGGCACCACAACCGGCAGTTCACGTACTGCGGTCATCAACTCTGCATCCAGCGGCACCTGGCCCAGGGGGGTGGCGAACGCATCAGCTGCCGGGTCAGCAACGCCACGAATCGCCACCCGGTGCGTGGGCCCAAGCAGCAGCACCCGCAGCGGTGCGCCGAGCGGGATGCAGTTATAACCGGATGCAGCAATCGCCCCCGAGAAACGATAGCCGGCGTGCGGGGCGATCAGGGCCCGCAGATTGGGCAAGGCGGCATGAGGCCGCTGGGTCAGCAACCCGTCTACCTGCACGCGCAGCTCGTCAGGCTCAGCTGGGTAAAACATTCCGGCCACGGCCGGATGGCGCACGGTGCTCATACGACCAGAATGACACTCGTGGCTGAGTGGCTGCGGAATGTCACCGCGGCTGCATAATAGGAAGGCTGAAAGGAGTCGAGATGGCCGATGCTGCCGAGAGGTCGGCTGAGTTCGACGATGAAGTCGATCGGCTCGCGAACGAGGGATTGATGATCGCTCGTTCGGTGCTGCGGATGCGCGTGAAGAACCGCATCATTGTGGAAGTGATGGGTAAACAACAGCGGCTACCGCGGTCACACTATGACGAGCTGGTGCTCACCGAAATTGATCGGCTGGCAGACGAAAGCGATGCGGCAGCCGAGCGGTTGGCCGCTACCCGCAAGCTCGTGCGCACCAAGGGCAGCCAGGCCTACCGAGGCAACCCGGCAGAAAACCTCGACCCCGAATCGCTGCAATTGCGCAGCGATGCCGAGGCCGCGCTCGCGAAGCTGCTGCGCAGCCAACGCGATGACGAACAGTTCCGCTCCGAGCTTGCCACTCAGGCACGTCAAGACGCGATGGACGAAATGTTCCGGGCGCGGATGCTGCAAGACACGGCAATTCCACCCGATCAAGACGATCCTGTCGACCGAAAAGACCGGCTCATGGGGCTCGTGGACGATCTTCGTCGGGGCGCCCGCAGGCACGAGATTCGGCAGCGTCGCCGTGAGCGGTGGGCTCGTCTCACCGCACCGTTGCGATCACTTTTCGGGTTGAAACCTGAGCGCTGACTTCGAAATACCGACCGAATCGGCGTATTGTGCTCCCGGAATCACTGTTAGCTCTGATCGCATAGGCGCGATTGATTCAACTCAGGAGTAACTTCGATGACCACTTCATCAGTGTCGTCCGCGCGTCGTGGCGGCCTCGCCGGGTATCTTGACCGGCGAAACATCATCGCCCCAATTGGATATAACCGCTGGCTCATCCCACCCGCAGCCCTCGCCGTGCATCTAAGCATCGGCCAGGTTTACGCAACCAGCGTGTATAAAACCTCGCTCGCCGCACACTTCGGTGTGGGACTCACCGAAATCGGCATCATCTTCTCGATCGCCATCGTCATGTTGGGTGTCTCGGCCGCAGTGCTGGGCACCTGGGTAGACCGCAATGGCCCGCGCAAGGCCATGTTTTTCTCCATGTGTTTTTGGGTGGCGGGTTTTCTCATCGGTTCGCTCGGTATCGCAACCCAGCAACTGTGGCTGCTCTACATCGGTTACGGCGTGATAGGGGGTATCGGCCTCGGTATCGGCTATATCTCGCCGGTGTCGACCCTCATCAAATGGTTCCCCGACCGCCCCGGTCTGGCAACGGGCCTGGCGATCATGGGCTTCGGCGGCGGTGCGATGGTTGCCAGCCCCATCTCGCGCCAGCTCATGAGCCTCTACGACCCAGCCTTCGACCCCAGCGACAAAGCTGCGGTGGTGAGCGGCTCGGCCGTGGCGCTGCTATTTGTCACCCTGGGCGCCATCTATCTGGTGCTAATGCTCATCGGTGTCGCCAACATTCGCCTGCCGCACCCCGATTGGAAACCCGAAGGCTTCACGCCCGCCCCTGCCAAGAGCAACTCAATGATCACCGACAAATCGGTGTCGGCAAAGAACGCCATCCGCACCCCGCAGTTCTGGCTGCTGTGGATCGTGCTGTTCACCAACATCACCGCGGGTATCGGCATCCTCGAGCAGGCAAGCCCCATGATCCAAGACTTCTTCCGTCAGCCCGACGGCACCTCGACAGTGGCCGCGGCAGCCGCCGCAGGTTTTGTGGGGCTGCTATCGCTGTTCAACATGGCGGGCCGGTTCGTGTGGTCGTCGACCTCCGACAAGATCGGTCGCAAACCGATCTACATGATCTACCTCGGTGTTGGCATGCTGATGTTCGCGGGCCTGGCGCTACTCGGGCACACCTCGGTGGCGCTCTTCGTGCTGTTCGCAGTGATTGCGCTGTCGTTCTACGGTGGCGGCTTCGCAACCATCCCCGCCTATCTGCGCGATATGTTCGGCACCTACCAGGTGGGCGCCATCCACGGGCGGCTACTCACCGCCTGGTCGGCGGCCGGTGTGGCCGGGCCACTGATCGTTAACGCGGTGCTCGACGCCCAGGGCAAGCCCGGTGAACTCGATGCCGGCGCCTACCGGGTCGCCCTGTTCATCATGATCGGTGTGCTCGCGGTCGGTTTCATCGCCAACCTGCTGGTGCGCGGGGTCGACTCACGGTTCCACGAACCCGAAGACACTGTTACAGCACACCTTGACGAACTCAACGGTCGCAGTGAAATCGACCAGGTTGGCGATAAATCACTGCCGGGTTCCGGTCGTCTCATATTCTCGTGGCTGATCGTCAGCGGAATACTCGCCTACGGCGTGATCATGACCGCAATCACTGCGGCGCAGCTATTCATCTATTAGCAGCACAACTCGCTCAGCAACGACAAGAACCGTTCGGTGCCTCGGCCCCGGGGCCCGAAAGGTTCTTTCCGTGCCGCAGCGAACGTCAGGCCACGACCCGTCGGCTTTCAGGGGCTTTCAGACGGCCGAGGTGATTAGCGGCCCGATTTTTTCGTGCCTCGCTGCGGCGGTGCAGTCCATGGGTCTTCCGGCCAGGGATGCTTACTGTAACGGCCACGCAACTCAGCACGCACCTGTGGGTATCCCTGCTGCCAGAACGACGCGAGGTCTTCCGTAATCGCCACCGGCCGCTGCGCCGGTGACAATAGCTGCATCACCAGCGGCGCCCGTCCGCCTACCAGCAGCGGCGTATTGAGCATCCCGAAACACTCTTGCAGCTTCACCGAACACCGTGCCGGTGCATCCGTCTCACCTGCCTGCGGATACTCAATGCGGATTTTTGAACCGGTTGGCACCCGCAAATGTTCCGGCGCCAGTTCGGGCAAACCTGCAGCCTCGGGCCAGGGCAGCAGCCGCTGTAGCGCTGCCACCAAATCGACCGAACGCAGCGATGCCCCCTGGGCGAGCTGTGTGAACTCGGGTGCAAGCCAATCCGCACCCTGCTCGCGCAGCGCCGCATCCGAAACATCCGGCCACGGATCACCCAGGTAGCGGCGCACGAACGCCAACCGGTTGCGCAGCTGCTGGGCCGCCATCGACCAGTGCAGCAGCTGCGGGCCGCGCCGCGCGAACTCATCACGTACACATTCGAGCGCCTGGTCGGGCGTGGGGGCCACGGCCGTCTCCGAGAGCGTGATCGCGCCGAGGCGCTCGTAGCTGCGTGCCTTCACCCGACCATCAACGAGCGCAGTTTCGGTTACGGTCGTGTGCAGCGTGGCAGCCACCTCAAGCGCGAGCTGTTTCGTGATGGGCACCGCTGCCCGAATCTGTGCCCCCGAACCATCCGCGGCATGGGCGCGGGCAACATCGGTGACCACCAGCCACTGCTGACCCAACAGCGCGGCATCACGGTGCAGCTGTGCGCCGGTGCCACTGGCCAGCAGATACGAACCATCACCACCGCGCGCGCAGGCAATTCGTTCGGGGTGAGCGGCCGCCGCCACAAACGCCAGCGCCTGCTCGCGCGGAAGCGCAGCCGCCGACTCGCTCGGTGGTTGGGCCGCCGTAACCTCGGTGAGTAGCCGCTGCAGCCGGTCGCGTTCGCGACGCCACTGCCGAGCCGCTGCGTCATCACCGCGCCGCAGTTGGCGATCAAGTGCGGCAAGATCGCACCGCGGTGCCCGCTGGATTGACTGCAGCGTGGCAACACACCCGGCCGCCGCAACCGCTCCAATGCGCGGTGCCGCATCGATGAGGGCGCGGGCAAGGCGAGGATGCGCCGGAAACCGCACCAATTGTTTACCGAGATCGGTGATCTCAACCGTGCCGTCACCCGTGATCGTGACGGCACCCAGCAGCTGCAGCGTCTGCTGCGCTCGACGCAGGGCATCGGGTGCCGGGTGGTCGGGGAGGGCGAGATCGCGAGCAAACGCGTCACCCCACAACGCCAGTAGCAGCGCGGTTTCGGTGAGATCGACAGTGGTGATTTCGGGTTTCCGGGCGGCCGAAAAACTCGCCCACTGCGCCTCACTGACGCAGCGATACACGGCACCCGGACCCACACGTGCGGCACGACCGGCTCGCTGTCGACCCGAATCTTGCGACATCGAGACGGTGACGAGCCCCGAGATACCGCGTGCAAGATCGAGCCGCGGCTCGCGCGCAAGACACGAATCCACCACGATGCGAATATCTGGCACGGTGAGCGATGACTCGGCAACCGAAGTGGCGACCACCGCACGCTGGGCACCGTTTCGCGCGGGCTGCAGCACCGCATCCTGTTCGGTGGCCGAGAGCGAACCGGTCAGTGGCACCGCCTCGATGCCGTCGGCACGCAAAAGCGTCACCACCCGTTCAACTTCGCGATGCCCGGGAAGAAACACCAGCGCCGAATGTTCGGGATGCGCAGCCATCGCTTCGCGCGTGGTGGCGGCAATATGGGCGAGAAACTCGCGGCGCACGCCACGCTCATCGAGTCGGTGGCCGGGGAACGGCGCCCAATTTTCTGTGAGCGGATGCAGCTCCATCGGCACCGAGAGCACGGGCGCATCGCCGAGCAGCGCTGACCACTGCGCGGCCTCGAGGGTTGCCGACATCGCCACCACAGCGAGATCGTCACGCAGCAGAGCGATTTGTTGGCTGAACGCGAACGCGAGATCGGCGTCGATGCTGCGCTCATGCACCTCGTCGAGCACCACCGCCGACACTCCGGAAAGATCGGGGTTGCCAAGTAGCCGGCGTACGAGCACCCCGGCAGTCACGAACTCGACGCGCGTGTTGCGCGACACTCTGCTGTCGTCTCGCACTGTGTACCCCACCAAATCGCCCAGCGGTGTGCCGGTGAGTGTGGCAAGGTGTCTGGCTGCGGCCCGGGCTGTCACGCGTCGGGGCTGAGCCACGAGCACGCGGCCATCGGCGATGTTCGCGAGCACCGGCGGCACCACCGTGGTCTTTCCCGAACCGGGAGGGGATGTGACCACTGCGGCGCGATGTTCGATGATGGCCGAGCGCAACGGTTGCTGCAAGGCGTGAGCGGGAAGGCCGCGGCCGATGGCATCAACGTTAAAGCTGGTCAAGTGAACGCAATCCTCAGGCGTAAAGTCGGATGCCCCTAACCATATCGGCCACCAGCCGCAGCGAATGATGCGCGGCCCCGAGCTGCCTCGAAATAGAGCTGATGGTCGCGGGGACCACTAGCTGCGCGAGCCACTGAACGCCCAATGGGTGAGCTTGCGCAGCTCATCGGCCCACAGCACCATCGAAGCGAGCACGATTGCCATGACCCACTGCTCGAGGTTGAGCGGTACGGTGCCGAACGCGTGATTGAGCACGGGAAGATAGATCACCGCCACCTGAAGCAGCGCTGAAATTCCGATGGCGCACCACAGCCAGCGATTGTGGAACATACCGCTGAGCGCGCTACGCGTATCCGATCGGCAGTTGAACACGTTAAAGAGTTGAGCGAACACCAGCACCGTGAAAGCAACCGTGCGGGCGTGGGGCTCGTCAGTGGTGTGCGGTCCGTCGATGAGACCACCGGGCAGGAAGAAATCGAAGGCAAAGAGTGTGGCCGCAGCCATGACGAGGCCCACAAACACGATCGTGAACCACATCTGCCCATCGATGACGCGGTCGGTGAGTCGGCGTGGAGGGTGCTGCATCACGGTGGCATCGGTGGGGTCAACCCCCAGCGCCAAAGCTGGTAGCGAATCGGTGAGCAGATTGATCCACAGAATCTGTGTGGCAAGTAGCGGCAGGATCACTGTGCCGTCATCGAGTCGCAGCCCGAGCATCGCGCCGAGCACCACCCCGAGCAGCATGGTGAGCACCTCGCCCATATTCGATGAGAGCAGGTAGCGCAGGAACTTGCGGATATTTGCGAAGATTCCGCGTCCTTCGCGCACGGCAGCGACGATGGTGGCGAAGTTGTCGTCGGCGAGGATCATATCGGCCGATTCGTGGGTGACCTGGGTGCCGGTGACGCCCATCGCGACACCAATATCAGCCGATTTGAGTGCGGGCGCGTCATTGACACCGTCACCGGTCATCGCCACCACTTCGCCTTCGGCGCGCAGCGCGTTGACAATTCTTAGCTTGTGTTCGGGCGCGACGCGTGCAAACACCGAGGTTTCGCGCACTGCAACAGCAAACTCGTCATCACGCAGCCGGTCGAGTTGTGGGCCGGTGAGCGGCGCGGCATCGCGCGTGGCGTCGATGACCCCCAGATCGGTAGCGATTCGGCTGGCGGTGCGGGGATGGTCGCCGGTACTCATGACGACGCGGATGCCGGCGCCTTTCGCTTCGCTAATGGCTGAGGCAACCTCGGTGCGCGGAGGGTCGACGATGCCGACAACACCGTGCCAGATGAGTCGCGACTCAAACTCATCATCGGCGGCATGCGCGTCAGCGTCGTCAGCCGGGCGGGCAGCAATTGCCAGGGTGCGATAGGCCTGCGCTGATAGTGCGGTGATCTGCTGCAGGATGGTGTCGCGCAGTTTCGGAGTGAGGGGCACTACCGCACCGTCGACAACTACCCGGTCGCATCGTTCGATGAGCACATCGGGTGCGCCCTTGGCGACAACGCTGCGATTTCCCGACTCGGTGGCGACGAGAGCCGACATGCGTTTGCGTGTCGAGGTGAACGGAACCTCGCGTAGCCGGGTTACCCGCGGCGTGTCGATGTGGTGCCGGTGTAGCGCGAGTTGAAAGGCAGCTTCGGTGGGGTCGCCGAAGACTTCAGGGGCGGCATCATCACTGAAACGCACCTCGGCGTTATTGACGATGGAGCCAAGGCGTAGCACACGTGCAACCGCGGATGCATCGGTAGCGTCGGGGGAGTATGAGTTGAGATACGTCTCGCTGGCCGCGGTGCACACGCGCTCTATGGTCATCTCGTTTCGCGTGAGCGTGCCGGTTTTATCCGAACAGATGATCGTGGCTGACCCGAGTGTTTCGACCGAGCTGAGCCGCTTAACGATGGCCCGACGGGCAGCCATCCGCTGCACACCGAGCGCCAGCACGAGCGACAGAATCGCCGGCAGACCCTCGGGAACGGCGGCTACCGCCAGTGAAACTCCGAGCAGCAAGATGGTGATCAGACTTGACGCCGAGTGATCGGGGGTAACCGCATACACGCTCACCATCACCACTAGCGCGATGAGCAGCACTAGCACGGTGAGCGACCTACCGACGGCGGCGATCTCGCGTTCGAGCGGTGTTGCCTCGGTCTCGGCGGCGTCGAGCAGTTTGGCGATCTTTCCGACCTCGGTGCGCATTGCGGTGGTGCAAACTGCCGCGCGGGCAACGCCCTGAACCACCGCGGTGCCTGAAAACACCATGGTGAGCCGGTCGCCCAGTGCCGCATCCTCTGCAATTGTCGCCGTTGCATCCTTCTCAACCGGCACTGATTCACCGGTGAGTGACGCTTCGCCTACCAATAGCTGGGTCGATTCAAGAATGCGCGCGTCGGCGGGTACCGTATTTCCCTCTTCGAGCAGGATGATGTCGCCCGGCACCAGATCAATGCTCGGCACCTGCTGACGCACCTCGTCACGGATAACGCTGGCCTGTGGCGAGCTCATTTCTGCAAGGGCGGCAACCGCTTCGGAGGCACGCTGTTCTTGCACAAAACCGATGACGGCGTTGAGCAGGATGATGACGAGAATGACAAGCGCGTCAACCGGAACCGAGGCTGCGCCCTCAATCGTCCATGCCGCAATCGAGATGGCAACCGCTGCGAACAGCAGGTACACGAGCGGATCGCGGAATTGCTCGAGGAATCGTCGCCAGCGGGGTACCGAGGGTGCCCCGCGCAGTTCGTTGCCACCGTATTCTTGACGGCGACGAGCTGCCTCATCGGTTGTCAGCCCGGTAATGGGGTCGACACCGAGCTGTGCCGCCACGGTGCTGAGCTCGCGGGCATGCCAGGGGGTTGCGGGTGACGCGGCGACGGAAGTGTTCACAGTTGGCAGGCTAACTGACTTATTTGGCGCGCAGGTGGCTGGAGCCGTCTGGCTCACGCGCCACGGTGAGTTTTGCCGGGATGCGCTGGTGCATTGCCTCGACGTGGCTAATTACCCCGATAGTGCGCCCGCTTTGACGCAGTTGATCGAGGGTGCGCATGGCCACCTCAAGGGTTTCATTATCGAGCGAACCAAAGCCCTCGTCGATGAACAGTGTGTCGAGCGAGATGCCGCCAGCCTGTGCCGAAACCACCTCGGCGAGGCCGAGCGCGAGTGCGAGCGATACGAGAAACGACTCGCCTCCCGAAAGCGATTGTGGCTGCCGTAGCTCACCGTTGTAGCTGTCGAATACGGCGATGCCGAGCCCCGACTGGCGGCCGTGCGCCTCGATCGACTCATCCACTTCGAGCTGGTATCGGCCCGATGACAGCTGCCTGAGGTGTGCGTTGGCGGCCTGAACGATCTCTTCGAGCCAGCTCGCGAGCACAAACACTTCGAGATTCTGTTTGCGTGAGTTGCTACCGCGCAGTGTGTCGGCAAATCTGGTTATGGCGTCGGCACGCACGGCCTCATCGCCGATGCGGTCAATGAGTGTGTGCGAAAGCTCGGCCTGTGCGGTAGCTCGGCGCTGATCTGAGGCGACCGACCCGGTGAGCTGGTTGAGCTCGGTGAGCCGATCGGCACTTGCACGGGCTGCGGCTGCGGGGGCGTCGCTATCGACGGGGGCATCGGGGAGGGTGCTGAAGCGCTCATCACTCAGCTTTGCGTTCACCGCAGTGAGCGCTTCGTGATGGCGCTCAACACGCTCGCGCAGCAGTGTTAGCTCAGATGCGGTGAGCGCAGCTGCAGTGAGCTGGTCGCGGTTGGCAAACGGTGAGCTAGCGAGCCGAGTGTCGAGTTGGGTGCTGGCGGTTTCGAGTCGCTGGTTGGTGTCGAGCACTGCGGTATTCGATTCCAGCAGTGACTCGGTGGCCGAGATGAGTGCCGAAATGAGGGAGATTCGCTTGGCGATCGACGGCTGCCCGGCTCGCAGCCGGGTCACCTCAGTGTGTTTTTGTTGGGTTGTCGAAAGCGCGTTATCGAGCGAGCTGCGTGCTTGCACAAGGGCCGCTTCGGCATCGCGAAGCCGCTGCGCATCGGCAGCAATTGCACGTTCGAGGGTCGTGATGTGTTCGGCGCACGCTTGCAGCTGGGCATTCGCCTCGCGGGCCTGGGTGAGGGCAGCCCGCGCGGTGGTGAGTGCTGCGCTGGCATCTTCGAGTGCCATACCGGAGGCCTGTTCTTGCAGCGCATCGAGTACCCGCTGGCGTTCTTGCAGTTCGTTCTGGGCGACGGTGGCACGCTCATGTGCGGTCTGTGAACGTTCGTGAGCGGTAGCCAGGTCGGTGTCGGTTACCGGTTGCTGCTGGGTGTTGTTTGCGTGTGCCAGATTGGGATGCTCGGTGGCACCACAGACCGCGCACGCTTCGCCCGGAGCAAGCTGTGATGCCAACTCGATGGCAGCGTTTCGATAGCGCCGCTCGGCGAGTTCGCGCTCGTGCTGATTGGCGAGTTCGCGTTCGGCAAGCGCGCTGCGGTAGGCCTCGATTGCCTGTGCACACCGGGTTTGGGCGGTAGAAAGTTGACGCGCCGCCGCGCACACCAGCTCTGCCTGCTCCACAGTGGCTGCACGCGCGCCGACGAGCGCAGCCAGCCCGGTTAACTCGGTGTGTTGCGCGCGCTGTTCGGCCAGCTTTGCCGGGCGGGTGGCAGCTTCATGCTGCAGCTGGTCGAGCCGCTGAGTGAGCTCGGCGACGTGCTCGTTCGCCTCTTGGTCGCGCTGCTGCAGCTGCTCGAGTTCTGCTTCGGCGCTTGAGCGGTCGCGGAGCACCCCCAATAGTTCGCGCGCGCGTGCGAGCGTCTGGGTGTGCTGATCTACCAGCTCGGCTGCAAGTGGGGCTTCTTGGTCGAACGTGATTGGTTCCCGACCGAGTTCGAGTTCGGCATCGGTTTCGACACTGGCAAAATGGCTGCGCGCTGATTGCAGTCGAGCCTTTGCTTCGTTGGCTGCGGCTGCCGCCTGCTGTTGGCTTTCGAGATAGGGCAGTAGGGGAGCGGCAGCTTCAGCCCGGGTGATTTTGGGTTCGATCTGCTCGCTGAGGGTGTGGGATTGCTGCTGCAGTTCAGCACGCTCTTGCTGCAACCGAGCGCGGGTTTGCTGCAGCTGGCGCTGCTCACGAGCGAGGGCAGCGCGCTGTTCGTCGGCTTTGGCGACGGCTTCGGCACGGTCGCGTGCCTCATGCACCCGCAGCTGAGCGGCGGCAATGTCATCGAGCGCCACCGAAACGATCTGTGCTGGTTCGGGCTGCTCGGCGCTGCCGTCATGGGCGGCGCCATCGGCAATAGGTGCTGCTGCGTTAGCCGGTGCAGGTTCGTCGGCAGTAGAAGTTTTGACGTCGCACGGCTTCTGTGGGGATACCCCGTCGACTGCTTCGCAGACACTATCGCGCAGCCGTGTGATTTCGGCCACGGCGTCGGCAAGGCTGCTGCGGGATTCACCCACCGCGGCACGCGCCGCATCCGCGCGAGTTTTTACCGCATCCATCAGATCGCGGTATAGATGTGTGCGAAACAGTTTTCGCAGCACCTCCTGGCGCTCGCCAGTCTTAGCGTCGAGAAACTTCATGAAGGCGTTCTGTGCCAACAGCACCACCTGCAAGAATTCGTCGGCACTCAGCGGAAACACCGCCGTGAACTCCTGAGACACTTCCCGAGCCCGGGTGGCGAGAGTGTGCCACTGGTCGCCGTCACAGCGCTCGAAAGCGAGCTTGCCGCGCACAGTGCGCAGTCCGTCACCCGATTTTTTCGGCACCTGATAGTCGAGTGAGCGACTCATTCGGTAGCGATCACCACCGTGCTCGAATTCGACTACCACCCGCGTTGGGTCGGCTGGTTCGCAGAAATTACTGCGGATTTGTTGCCCCGTGCCGGTGTCGTCATAGCGTGGTGCCTTGCCATACAGGGCGTACATGATGGCATCGAGCACGCTCGACTTACCAGCTCCCGTCGGGCCAGCAATAAGAAAGAGTCCGTCATCGTCGAAGCGGGTGAAATCAACAAACTGTTCGGTGCGGTAGGGGCCGAAACCGGTAACCGTCAGCGTAAGGATCTTCATCGCGTGGCCTCCTGCTCGCGGATTTCATGCAGGAGTTCGGCCAACACCTCACGCTCAACCCGGGTCAGCCCCTGAGCCTCGCGAACATGCTTGAGGAACGCATCCGTGTGTTCCGTTGGTGAGGTGGCGCGAGGTATCGAGCGGCGGGACTGCTGGGCGGTGCTGCGCTGCACATACTCGAGATGCACGGCGTGCGCAAAGCGTTTTCGCAGGCGGCGCATTGCATCAACCGGTCGATCGGGATCGGTGAGCCGAGCACTCACCCAGTTGTCGTGGTACGCGGCGAATCGACTTTCGGTTTCGAGTTCTGTCAGTGTGCCGGTGAGTTCAACCAGCGGCCTCGGCACCGGTAGTGCAAGCCACTGGCAGTCGATATCGCCGTCGCCATCAAGATCGATAAGCCACGAGCCGCGTCCCTGACCTGCCTCGCTAAACGAGTAGTGCAGCGGTGCCCCCGAGTAGCGCACCCGGTCGTTGAGTGCCGACCGACTATGGATATGGCCGAGCGCCACATAGTTGATCCCCTCGAATAGCTCCAGTGGCACCACATCGATGCCTCCTGCGCTCAGATCGCGTTCAATATCGTCGGCCACGCCGCTATCGGGTACTCCGGCAGCGAAACAGTGGGCAAGCACGACTATGCGCCCGCTGAAATCGACTGCCGAATCGTGCACCTGCCCCATCGCCCACGCAATCGCATCGCGCTGCGAACTTATGGGTGCATCACCCGCGTAGCGACGCACGATTGCCGGTTCGAGATAGGGGATACCGTAAAAACGAACCGGGCCGGTGGTGTCTTCTATCTCGACAAACTCGGCCGGATGTGATGGGTCGGCAAAGATGTGGATGCCCGACGTTTCTAGCCAGCGCGCCAAATAGCCGAGCCGGGCAGCCGAATCATGGTTGCCTGAGGTGACCAACACTCGCGCGCCGTCGTCAATAAACTGGGCAAGTCGAGCCTCGAAAAACTGCAGTGCCTGCCCCGAGGGGATTGCCGAATCGAAAATATCGCCAGCGATGCACACGACCTCGACGCGGTGTTCACGCACTTGCTCGTGAAGACGGTCGAGTGCGATCGCGAGGTTATCGAGTACCGGTTCGCCGTGAAAGGTGCGTCCGATATGCCAATCAGAGGTGTGGAGGATGCGCATGTCGAAACCGTAGCGCGAGCCTCCGACTATTCCTCGGTTACAAAGTCAATGAGTTCTTCAACGCGGCCAATGACGGCGGGTTCGAGATCGTGCCAATTGCGCACCTGGCCAAGGATGTGCTGCCACGCCCGCGCAATATCTGCCTGGTCTTCGTGTGGCCAGCCCAATTCCGCACAGATACCGTGTTTCCACGACTGCCCGTGGGGGATCGACGGCCATTCGTTGAGGCCGAGACGTTCGGGTCGCAGCGCCTGCCACACATCCACATAGGGGTGCCCGACAACTCGCACCGTATTTGCCCCAAACTGCTGCGTGATGTGCGAGGCGATGTGCGACTCTTTCGAACCGGGCACCAGGTGATCGAGCAGCACACCGGCGCGGCGATGCCGAGCCGGATTGAACTCGCGCAACACGTCTTCGAGGTGATCGGCGCCCTCGAGGTAGATCACCGCTACACCCTCAATGCGCAGGTCGTGCCCCCACACCTTCTCGATGAGTTCGGCATCGTGACGTCCCTCAACGAAGATGCGTGCGGCCCGTGCCACTCGCGCCGGGGTATTGCTGACATAGAGCGAGCCCGATGCACTACGGACGGGAGCGGTCGGCTGTGGGCGAGTGAAGTCAAGCCGCACGGCGTTGTCATTGTCATCAAGAAAGATTGTGTCGCGCACGAACCGGCGGGTAGCGCCGTCGGCATCGCGAAGCTCCACCTGGTAGTGGTCAGCGCGTACGAGCTCGCCATAGAACCCGGTGACGCTGTCTTCCAACCAGAGACCACGTCGAGCCCGCAGTTTTCGCGGCTCACGTGGACGACGTGCCAGGCGCATCTGTGCGACCGGGTCGTCATCGTACCGATCATCGAACATGGTCGTCAGCGTAGGCATGTCAATTAACTTTGTCTTAACTTTCTCGAATTGCATCGACGAGGATACTCTGCTACTCGCTCGATTTGGTCGAAGACGCACTCGATTCGGGGTAGATCGTCAGTTTTTGGATGCGCGGGGTGCGATAAACTGGACGCTCACTTGCAGCAGGAGGAGCGAATGACAACCATGGATGGTCGCGATGAGGGGCTGGCTTCAGCCGGCCTGGATAGCGCGCAGACGTCTGCAGCGGCGGATCATTCGTCAACTATGTCATTTACCGGCGATTTCAGTGCGCAACTCGCGGCACTCATTGCCGGCGGTGTCTCAAAAGAAGAGATGGATTCGATCAGCGCACTGCCCTCGGGGTCGGCGCTGCTGATTGTTCGACGTGGGAACAACGTCGGGGCTCGCTATCTGCTCGACACCGATTTGCAGATCGCCGGACGCCACCCGAACGCTGAAATCTTCCTCGACGATGTGACCGTATCGCGTCGTCATGCCGAGTTCACCCGTCAGGGAAAGACCTTCCAGTTGCGAGACCTCGGGTCGCTGAACGGTACCTACTACAACGGTGAGCGCATTAACCAGGTTGAGCTCTCGAATGGCAGCGAAGTGCAGATTGGGAAGTATCGACTCACTTTCTACGCCTCGCCGCTCGACGTGAACACCCCGACAGCGCCTGAGCTATGAGTGCTAACGGCGCCGCCGCCCGTCGGACGCGTCCGGCTGCTTCGCTGTCAATTGGCCAGGTGCAGCTTCGATTGGGGGCGGAGTTCCCCGATCTCACACCATCGAAACTTCGTTTCCTTGAAGAACAGGGGCTGCTGCATCCCGACCGCACACCGGCTGGTTACCGCAAGTTCACCGAGCGCGATGTAGATCGGGTGCGCACCATTTTGCAGCTGCAGCGCGATCACTATCTGCCGCTGCGCGTTATCGGCGAGTATCTCGAAGCTGTCGACCGTGGCGAGCAGCCCAAGCTTCCCGGAGCCGAGTCAACTTCGCAGTCGCGGAGCATTCTGTTCGATGGTGAGTTGGTCTCACGGCAGCAACTACAGCGCCAGGCTGGTGCCAGCCGCGAGCTGCTCGACCAGGCGCTGCAGGCACAGCTGCTGCCACGGCAGCAGCACTACACGCAGTCGCACGTGCAGCTGCTAGCGACGCTGGTGACGCTTGAGCGGCGGGGGATTGAACCGCGTCATCTACGGGCGTTCCGCACCTCGGTGCACCACGAGCTCGGGCTGATCGAACAGGTGGTTTCGTCATTGGGGCGTCGCAATGACGCCAGTTCACGGAAGCGTGCTGAAGCTGTGGCAGCGGAGGTTGCCGAGCAGCTGGCGTGCGTGCGGCGTGGGCTCATCCAACAGGGCGTCGCTGGCTCAGGTAAGTAGTCGGCCGTCGCCGACTCGCAATTGGTAACAATCAGGTTACGGTCTCAAGCATTGGTTGAAGCTTTCGGCGCGTCGCCACTGAACTCGACAGATTACTGAAACCATCACATCGATGTGATTTTGCTCCTCGAAGTTGGCGGTGCCGTCACCTACACTGAGAACCGGGCGAGTCGCACTCGAATGCGCCGATTGGGCGCAGTCATTACTCACCCACACCACATGTCGCGTAGAAAGGTGGCAACATGAGCGCACGTGAGCACGCTCCGCAGACGGAGTCGCGCGCCGAACTGCTGTTCACCGATGGCCTTCCGGATCTCGACCCCAATGCCGGCTATCGCGGCGCTGTTGCCGCGCGAGTGGCAGGTATCACCTATCGTCAGCTTGACTACTGGGCTCGCACCGAACTGGTTGAACCCTCAATTCAGACCGCAGCGGGGTCGGGCTCGCAGCGCCTGTACTCCTTCCGAGACATCCTCGTGCTTCGCCTCGTGAAGCGTCTGCTCGAAACGGGTATCTCACTGCAGCAGATCCGAGTTGCTGTTGAGCAATTGCATGAGGCAGGCATCAACGACCTCGCCCAGATCACCCTGCTATCGGACGGCGCGAGCGTGTACCTGTGCACCAAAGAAGACGAGATCATCGACCTGGTTCGGCGCGGACAGGGCGTATTTGGCATCTTCCTCGGCCAGGTCGTACGTGAGGTCGAAGACAACCTCGTTGATGTCGACAGTGACGAGGCACACCCGCACGACGAACTTGCCGCGCGTCGTCGCAAGCACCGCGCGAGCTAACCGCATTGGTGTCAGCCCCGGTTACCAGCACAACAGCTGGCGAAAACGACTTTGACCTCATCATCATCGGTGCCGGGTCGGGAAACACTATCCCCGGTCCGCAATTTGCCGACCTAAAAATCGCCATCATCGATGACGGCGATCACTTCGGTGGCACCTGCCTGAACGTGGGCTGCATCCCCACGAAGATGTTCGTGCGCCCCGCAGAAATTGCTCAGGAAGCGCGAACCTCACAGCACCTCGGCGTCACTGCAGAGAGTGTGCGAGCCCACTGGGGAGCGGTGCGCGACCGCATCTTCACCCGTATCGATGCGATCTCGAGTTCGGGCGAAGAATACCGACGCAGTGGCGAACCAAATATTCAGCTTGTTCGAGAACAGGTGAGGTTTGTAGCCGAGCGTGAACTTGAAACCGCTTCGGGTCGCCGACTTCGCGGCGAGCGCATCATCATCGCGGCCGGATCGCGCAGCGCCGCACTCGATGCGCTGCCGTGGTCGCGGCGGGTGATCAGCAACGCCGAGGCGCTGCGTCTTGAACAGCTGCCGCAGCACATCACAGTGATCGGTGGCGGTGCAATCGGCTGTGAGTTTGCGAGCATCTTCCACGGTTTTGGCGTCAACACGGTGCAGCTGGTGCGCTCACTGCCATTGAAATCTGTAGACAGTGATGTGGCCACCACATTCACGGCAGTGGCCGACTGGGATCTGCGCACAGGCATCGAAGTGACCGACGCCGACGAAACCACCGAGGGTATGACACTGACGCTGTCAGACGGCTCGCAGCTGCGCACCGACCTGGTGCTGGTGGCTGCCGGACGCATCCCCAATAGC
Organism: uncultured Gulosibacter sp.; assembly: GCF_963509965.1. Taxonomy (NCBI): domain Bacteria; kingdom Bacillati; phylum Actinomycetota; class Actinomycetes; order Micrococcales; family Microbacteriaceae; genus Gulosibacter; species uncultured Gulosibacter sp. The sequence goes on along the minus strand of NZ_CAUPDE010000004.1, from coordinate 99,210 downwards.
GACCGTCTTGACGCCGCCGCGGCAGGGTTTGACCTGCACCGCGACGGCCGCATCGCAGTGGACGAATACCAGCGAGTGCTTCGCCAGGGTGAACCGGTACCGGGCGTGTGGGCGCTTGGCGACATCAGTTCGTCACACCAGCTCAAGCACGTTGCCAACGAAGAGGCGCGCGTGGTCGCGCACAATGTCGAGGCCGAACTCACCGGTGCACCGCTGCGCCGCAACACACTCGGCCCGGTGCCGACCGCGGTGTTTTCGCATCCGGAAGTGGCCTCGTTCGGTGAATCGCTCGCGCAGGCGCTTGATCGCGGCGCCGATGCGTTCGCCGTGCGTCACGACTACTGTGCCACCGCCTGGGGGTGGGCCCTCGATGACGAAACGAGTTTCTGCAAGCTTGTTGTAGATCGTGGCAGCGGAAAACTGCTCGGTGCGCAGATTATCGGCCCCGATGCGGCGATCTTGCTGCAGCCTCTGATTCAGGCTGCAAGCGCGGGGCGCAGCGTGCGGGGCCTAGCGCGACAACAGTACTGGCCGCATCCGGCCGCTACCGAAGTTATTGAAAACGCGCTGCTGCGTGCCGAAGAAGAACTGGGTGCCGACTGAGTCGCGTGCCGCGACCGACAGCACAAATCACTAGCGAAAGGAAGCCGTGACCGTTCGGCAAATTCGCCACTACGGCGATCCGGTACTGCGCACACCTGCCGACCCGATTGGTGAGATCACCGATCAGGTTCGCGCGCTCATCCAAGACCTGCTCGACACCACCAATATGGATGGTCGTGCGGGCGTGGCCGCACCCCAGATTGGTGTTGGTCTGCGTGCGTTCAGCTGGCATATCGACGGCAAAATCGGTTACGTCATCAACCCCGAAATCATCGAGCTCAAGGGTGAACCCAACGAGATCGATGAGGGCTGCCTTTCGGTACCCGGGCTGTGGTTCCCGACCCGTCGCTACCCGTACGCGAAGGTGCGGGGCATCGACCTCGACGGTAACGAGGTGGTGCTCGAGGGGGAGGGACTCATGGCGCAGATGCTGCAGCACGAGTGTGACCACCTCGACGGCACTGTGTACGTCGACACCCTCACCAAAGAGCACCGCCGTGAGGCGCTGCGGCAGATCCGCGCCGCAGACTGGTTCTAATAACCGAGAACCAAGACGCCGACCGGGCCGGATCCCCTCCTAGTGCTTGGACGCGCTGTGTGGCTCTTGCGCGCGTTCAACGCCCTCGTAGATGCGGTCAATCACATCTGCGTACTGCTCGAGCACCACGTGCCGACGAATCGAAAGTTTCGCGGTCATCGTGCCCTCATCAATCGAAAACACGTGGTCGAGAATCTCGAACTTGCGAATCGATTCGGCGCGTGACACCTGACGGTTCGCCCGATCGATCACCTCCTGCACGTGCTCACGCACACGAGGGTGACGGGATGCTTCGGCGAGTGACATTTCTGTCTCGAGCCCGTTGACCTCGAGCCAAGACGAGAGCATCTCGTGATCGAGCGTGATGATCGCTGAAACGAAGGGCTGCGCATCGCCCACCACCACGCATTCGCCCACGAGCACATCGGCTCGAATGGGGTCTTCAAGCACCGCTGGCGCCACGTTCTTACCACCGGCGGTGATGATGAGGTCTTTCTTGCGGCCGGTGACGCTCAGATAGCCATCGGCATCCAACTGACCAATATCGCCGGTGCAGAACCAGCCGTCCTCGGTGAACGCGGTCGCATTGGCTTCGGGATTGCGCCAGTACTCGCGAAACACATTGATACCCCGGGTGAGGATCTCACCATCAGCATCGATGCGCACCGCACAGCCGGGCAGGGGCGGCCCCACTGTACCAATCTTGAAGCTATCGGGCAGATTAACCGATATTGGCGCCGTGGTTTCGGTGAGCCCGTAACCTTCGAGCACCTGCACTCCGAGCGCGCGATAGAAGTGGCCGAGGAAAAGCCCGAGTGGTGCCGACCCCGACACCGCATGCTCCACTCGGCCGCCGAGCGTGTCGCGCAGCTTTGAAAAAACGAGCTTATCGAACAGCCGATACTGCAGCCGCAACCCGAACGGTACCCGGCCGGTGTCGAGCGCCTTCGAATAGGCAACGCCGACCCGCACCGCGCGCTTGAAGATACCGCGCTTACCACCGGCGGCCGCTTTCTGAGCCGCAGAGTTGTAGACCTTCTCGAATACGCGAGGTACCGCCAGCAGGAAAGTGGGGCGGAAAGATGCGAGCGCTGGAACCAATCGTTTGGTGTCAGACTGGTGCCCCACTTTGACGCCGTTGCTCACACACATCACCGAAATGAAGCGGGCAAACACATGTGCGAGCGTAATGAACAGCAGTGTTGAGGCGCCGGGCTTGTCGATCATCACCGAGAGCGCCTCAGCAGAGTTCTTAGAGAGATCGACGAAATTGGAGTGCGTGAGAATGACGGCTTTGGGCTTGCCGGTGGAACCAGAGGTGTAGATGAGGGTTGCTTCGTCGGCGGCCGTTCGGCTCAGCCCGGCCGAGCGCACCTGCTCGTCGGTGACACCCTCGCCGGCCTGCCGAAGTTCGTGCATCCCACCGTTATGTAGCTGCCACAGCTTGCGAACGCGTTCGGGGAGTGGTGCCTCGTGTGCCGTGATTTTCTCGGCATGCTCGGGCAGCTGCGCGATCACCGCGATCGCTTCGGAATGATCGATGATCCAATTGATTCGTTCGGGAGAGTCGGTCTCATAGATTGGCACCATAACTGCGCCAGCCGCCCACAGCGCATAGTCGATAAGCGACCATTGGTAGCTCGTCGTACCGATAAATGCGATGCGTTCGCCGGGACGTATCCCCGAACCAATCAGCCCCCGCGCAATCTCGTGCACCTCATCGAGAAACTGCCGAGCGGAAATATCCCGCCATCCCTCGCCCTCTGGCACCGAGAAAAGTGGTGTCTCGGGCGTCAACGCAACCCGTTCAAGTAGCAGTGAATAGGTGCTGCTGGCGGGATCGTGCGGGACAAGTGCCGGAGTATGAAATTCGCGCTGATGCTGAACGACGGCGTTGTCGGTCATCAGTGGCGGCCTTTCTCGAGTGTGTGAAGGCAGCGAGGCACGATTTACGCGGATCGCGCAGCTACCGCGGCCTCGTTGCCGGGGATAAAACACACAATAGCGGCTTCGAATGGGATGCTCGTGATTTGCATCCGATGCTGTGCACAACGCTACCTCACCTACCGATTCTCATGAGCGGTACCGTGGCTGACTTACCGCCGGCTGCGCGCGCTTGCCGCCAGGGGTGGCGTGGCCGGGTATGATGACTGACGCCCTCAATACCACATGGAGTGTTTGCCAATGATGTATTCGCTGCTCAAGCATGTCTTCGTCGGCCCAACCGTGAAGCGACTGTTTCCGCAGGACATCGTTGGTCTCGAAAATATTCCGAAGAAGGGCCCCGTGGTCTTTGCCTCGAACCACCTTTCGGTCATCGACTCGATCTTGATGCCCCTTGTTGTGAAACGCCAGGTGTACTTTCTCGCCAAAGCCGAGTATTTCCGCGGCAAGGGCGTGAAGGGCCGTATGACGAAGTGGTTCATGAAATCGGTCGGGCAGCTTCCGATTGACCGTTCGGGCGGACAGGCTTCGCAGAACTCGCTCGACACCGGTGTCGAAGTGCTGAACTCGGGTCGATGGCTCGGTATTTACCCGGAAGGCACTCGCAGCCCCGACGGCCGGCTCTATCGTGGCCGCACGGGGATTGCGCGGATGTTGCTCGCGGCAGACGAATCGGTACCGGTGATCCCGGTAGTGATGGTGGGCACCGACAAAATCATGCCCATCGGCGCCAAACGTCCCATCCGCGGTCGCACCGGCATCATCTTTGGGAAACCGCTCGATTTCAGTCGATATCGCACGATGCCAGCCGACCGGTTTGTGCTTCGCGCTATCACCGACGAAATCATGAGCGAGATTGCCAAGTTGAGCGACCAAGAGTACGCCGACGTGTATGCATCCACGCTACGCAAGAAGCTCGACGCGCAGCGCGCGGCGGCCGTCGAATCGTAACCGGCGGCATCGGCACGCAATCTGACACCGATAGGCTGCACTTCTGGACGGAATCTGGCAGCACCAACTTGACTCCAATATGAATGTAAACAGGATGATGAACGACACAGAATTGACGCAGCCGCAACCTGGCGACCACGGCCTTGATGACTGGCGCGAACTTCCGATCCGACAGCAGCCCAACTGGCCCGACCTAGAACAGGCCGAACGCGTGCTCGCCGATATCGCCACCCGTCCGCCGCTCGTGTTTGCCGGTGAAGTCGACCGGCTACGCACCCGGCTGGCCGCTGCCTCACACGGCGAAGCGTTTGTGCTGCAGGGCGGCGACTGTGCAGAAACATTTGCGGCAGCAACCGCCGACAAAATTCGTGCCCGGGTTTCGACGGTGCTGCAGATGGCGCTGGTGCTCACCTACGGTGCCGCGATGCCCGTAGTGAAACTTGGCCGGATGGCCGGACAGTTCGCCAAGCCGCGCTCGAAGGATGTCGAAACCCGCGAGGGGATAACCCTACCCGCCTACCGCGGTGACATCGTCAATGATTTCGCGTTCACCGAACAGGCACGCATCCCTAATCCGCAGCGCATGCTGGAGGGCTACCACATCTCGGCTTCGACGCTGAACCTCGTGCGTGCCTTCACCACCGGGGGTTTTGCCGACCTGCGTGCAGTGCACTCGTGGAACCACGACTTCCGTTTGAACCCCAAGAACTCACGCTACGAGGTGATGGCCCGCGAGATCGACCGGGCGCTGCAGTTCATGGCTGCGACCGGGGCTGATTTTGACGCGCTGCGTGAAGTGGAGTTCTACATCGGCCACGAAGGGCTGCTACTCGACTACGAGCGCGCACTCACCAGGGTCGACTCGCGTACCGGAACTCCCTACGACACCTCGGCCCACTTCATCTGGATCGGTGAGCGCACACGTGGCCTTGACGAAGCACACGTCGACTTCTTCTCGCGCGTTCGCAACCCAATTGGGGTGAAGCTAGGCCCCACCACCGACCCCGACACCGTGCTGCGGCTGCTCGACAAACTCGACCCGGAGCGCGAACCCGGCCGGCTCACCTTCATCACCCGCATGGGAGCGACAAAGATTCGTGAAGCACTGCCGGCGTTGCTGGGCGCAGTTAAGGCTGAGGGATCGACACCGCTGTGGATCACCGACCCGATGCACGGTAACGGTTTCACTACCGAACGCGGTTTCAAGACCCGTCGCTTCGATGATGTGATGGAGGAGGTGTGCGGGTTTTTTGACGCCCACGCCGAAGCTGGTACGCATCCAGGCGGTATTCACATCGAACTCACCGGTGATGACGTCACCGAATGCCTCGGCGGCACCGACCAGATCGACGAGGCCACACTCGAGACACACTATGAGAGTCTGTGCGACCCACGGCTCAACCACCGCCAGTCGCTGGAACTGGCCTTCCTGGTTGCCGAACTGCTGCAAAACCGCGGCGCATAGCACGAGCGAATCGGCACCATCGCGTGCTGTGGCCGGGGCATCGAACTCGATTCGAAGCACCCGGCACAGCCGTAGCTGTGCCGTCGAGCAGGTAACTACAGCACGCCGTGGCAGCTAGAGCTTAACTTCGGTGGTCAGCTCGATCGTGCTGCCGCGTTCGACCTTCTTGCCCGCGGGTGGGTTGGTTGAGACCACCTTGGCGCTATCAATAAACAGATCGGGTACGCGATGCGACACCTTGAAACCGGCGTCTTCGAGCTTCTTCACCGCGTTCTTGAGCTTCTGGCCCCCGACATTGGGCACCTCCACGAGGTCGGGGCCTTTTGAAACCACCAGTTCGATCGTGTCACCAGCAACAACCGGGTCACTGGTGGTCGCCTGGGATATCACAACGCCCTCTGGAACATCCGACGAGAACTGTCGGTCAACAACGTCGCCCTTCAGCCCAACCGCATCGAGTGTGGCGATCGCATCAGCCTCGCCCTGCCCTTCAACATCGGGCACTTTACCGTCTGAAATCACCAGCCGAATCGACGACTGCTCGGGCAGCTCTTGGGGGAGTGGCTCGCCCTCGTCAGTGGTGCCCGCGATGACGTGATCGACTGGCACACTGGTTGAAAACTCACGCCGTTCGTCTGCTGCAACATAGACAAACCCGGCTTTTTCAATGGCGGTAACCGCCTCGTCATGGCTGAGCCCAGCAAGCGCTGGCACTGTCAGGATGCTTGGCCCATCAGAAATCACGATCGAAATGGGCGACTTGGGGGCAATGCTCAAGCCGTCTTCGGGATCGGAGCGAATCACCTGACCGGCGGGGGTCTCGAGCGAGTTTTCGTGCTGCACCTCACCGAGCACGAAACCAGAACTGTTGATCTGTTGACGCGCATCCGCTTCAGACAGTCCGGCCAAATCGGGAGTGACCAGATACGAACCGGGCCCGTACCCCTGCCACCAGCCGATAACACCGGCGAACGTCATCAGCAGCACCACAACCGCCGCAGTGACCTGACCCGAGCGGCGTTTTTGTCGGTTGATGCGCTCGAGCCTTGCCGCCGTGGCAGGAAGCCCCGTGGGGGTGTGGACCAGAGGTTCAGCAACCGCACCCATCGGGCTCGCGCCAATCGCACCAGTGGGTTGGCTCGCCACGTGCCACGGCTGTCCGTGATCGTCAGCGGTGGCGAGCATCCGAGCGGCCTCACCGGTCTCGGAGGGCAGAGTGGGTGAGCTTGGCGGCACCGGAGCGCCGCCACCGGCTGCGATATCGCGTTCGGCTTGACGCAGCGCCGCGAGCATTGCCTCGGCATCAGCGGGCCGGTCTTCGGGATTGCGTTCGGTGGCCCATAGCACTAGATCATCAAGCATCTGGGGGACACCGGGCTGCCTCTCGCTGGGCGGGGGCACATCGTCGTTGGCGTGTCGAAATGCGATGTTGACCGGTTCATCGCCGCGATAGGGCTGTTCACCCACCAACATCTCGTACAACATGATGCCGGCCGAATAAATATCGCTGCGCACGTCTGCCGAACCCTTGGTAACCAATTCGGGGGCCAGATAGGCAATCGTGCCGAGCAGCACCGAACCGGTGGCGGTGTTCGAGGTGGCGGCGCGCGCGAGCCCAAAGTCGGAGAGCTTGATGCGTCCATCATCGGCGAGCAACACATTCTCGGGTTTGATATCGCGGTGCACGATGCCCTGACGGTGCGCCACCTGCAGCCCCGCCAACAGTGCATCCATAATGTCGATGGTCTGCTCGACGGTGAGGCGGTGGTGGTCGTGCAGCAGGTCACGAAGGGTGATGCCGGGCACGTACTCCATCACCATGTAGGCGAGGTCACCATCCTCGCCCTGGTCGAAGACATTCACCAGATTGGGATGCGCCAGGCGCGCGGCCGCTCGCGCTTCGCGGATGAAACGATCACGGAAAGCCTCGTCCGCGGCCAAGTGGTCGTGCATGATTTTGATTGCCACGCGCCGATCGAGCCGCAGGTCGGTGGCAACGTACACCGTGGCCATTCCGCCGCGGGCGATAAGCGAGCGCACGCGATAGCGGTCGTCGATGAGACGACCGATGATCGTGTCTGGGTTCGCTGCTGTCACGTTCGGCAGGGTAGCTGGCTCGTGCAACGAACTCCCGGTGAAACTCCGCAGATACCCCGCGCGGTTCAAGAATCTGCAACCATAGGAGGGTGTCAGAACACTTTTCGTCACACGAGTGGCTCACTTTTGCACAGGTATGCGAGCTGCTCGGGGTCACCAAGAACAAACTCCGTCGACTGCTCGAAGACCGATATCTGCTTGCAGCGCAGATTGACGGTGAACCGCGCATCCCGGCCGATTTTTTCAAGAATGGCGAGCCGCTGCCGGGGCTCCGCGGCACACTCACCCTGCTGGCCGATATGGGTCTCGAGGGTGAAGCGGCGATGAACTGGATGCTGAGCGAAGACAGCGCGCTCGGTGAAGCACCGGTCTCGGCGCTGCAGCGGGGACACAAAACGAGTGTGCGCAAGTCGGCGCAGCTGCTGGCGTTCTAGCGCATCGTTGACGAGCGCCCGGCTTGTGATCGGGTGGTGTTCGAACTAGGCGTTTCGCAGCGCGGCCCGCTCCGCGAGTTCGCCCAATAGTGCGCGCACCTGATCATCCGGGGCAGCTTCATCGATGGCGCTGAGCGCTTCATCAAGCCACTTCTGGATGCGCGTCTCAACCGCGGTCAGCGCTCCGCTTGCTCGCAAGAGCTGCTGCATGTGCGTTACCTCGGCATCGGTCAGCTCGGGGTTACCGAGGTGGCGCATGAAATAGTCGCGATCGTTTCCCTCGGCGCGACGTTCAAACTCGGCAACAAGCAGGGTGCGCTTACCCTCACGTAGATCATCACCTGCGGGCTTGCCGGTGATCTGGCTGTCACCGAAAACACCGAGCACATCGTCGCGCAGTTGGAAGGCGAGCCCGAGAGGCAACCCATAGGCGCGAATGGCAGCGACCGTGTGGTCATCACCGCCGGCCAGCAGCGCACCGAGCACGAGCGGTGACTCGACCGAGTAGCGTGCCGACTTTGAGGTGGCGATGGCAATTGCGCGCTCAACGTGTTCGGTTACCGGAACTGTGTGCCAGTTGAGCTCGGCAAGCACATCGAGATATTGACCGGCCGTCACCTCGGTGCGCATCCGGGCATATTCGTGGCGCACCCGACGGGCCGAGTACGCATCAATGTGGGCGCAGGCGCTCAACAGCAGGTCGTCACTCCACATCAAGAGCAAATCACCCACGAGAATTGCCGCTGAGGTGCCGAAGTGTTCGGTGTCGCCGGCGAACGATCCATCGCGGTGCAGCTGCTCAAACACCCGGTGCGTTGCGGGCTTACCGCGGCGGGTGTCAGATCGGTCGAGCACATCATCGTGCACGAGCGCCGCGGCGTGGAAGAGCTCGAGCCCGGCTGCAGCATCGACGATGGCTTGATAGAGCGGCGCAGGCACCGCCGCACCCAGCACCTGCGCCGCGCCGGCAGCGACAAACCGGGCTCGGGCTCGCTTACCACCCTCGGTGAACGAGCTGATCTGGGTGAACACTGGGCCAAGGTCTTCGCCCAGGGGGAGAAACTCGTCGCGCTTGGCAGTAACGACGGCGACGATGCGATCATTGACGGCATTTACAAGGGTGTCAGCAGACAGCGGAATACTTTCAGGCACGTGCCTACTTTACAAAGTCATCTCGGCCTACAATGGGGACTCGTATAGCGGAGTATCCGTAAGCTGCAAACGCGAGGTAATGATGGCACTTTCTGAACAGGAACAGCGGCTGCTTGACGAAATGGAGCGCAGTCTCTACCAGGGAGATGCCGACTTCATGTCAACCGCGGCGCCGGCTCGGAACGGTTTTTCGGCTCGCGCTATCACTGTCGCGGTGCTTTCGATTGCCATTGGCCTCGGTATTGTGGTGTCTGGGCTGATCATCAGCCAGCCCCTGGTTGGCCTGCTCGGGTTCATTGTCATCGTGGCTGGTCTTGCCTGGTCATTGCGCACAGACACATCTGCCAGTGGCGCGGATACTGGTTCGACACCGCGAAGGCGCCCCGCCGGAGGGCAGCGCAGCAAGCGCTCCGACTACATGTCTCGTCTTGAAGAGCGCTGGGATGAGCGCCGTCGCGGCGACCTCTAGGTTGCGGTAGTTGTTGCCCGTCTAATCGGGCGTACTCCACTTTCCTCCCGCCCCAACCGAATCGGTTGGGGCGGGATTGTTTTCCGCCAGAACTCCCCATGCGTATCAGCTCGATTCCGGCTTTTTCGCTAGCGCAGCTCTTTCAGGTGCAATTTTTGGTCGCCAGAGTAGTGAACATGTGGTTTGTTCCTCCACTTCGCACCACCCGCATATTTCAAGGGCAGAAGCTTAGAAATTCCGCAATTATCTGCGAAATAACTGTCTTAGTGGGGTGAAGTGGAGTAAAGTGGTGGATGTTGGTGGAGGTGAGTCGCGTCGAGAGGAGGGGCGAACATGTTTCTTGGCACGTTTTCGCCCAAGCTCGACGAAAAAGGGCGGCTCATCCTGCCGGCTAAATTTCGCGACGAGCTGGCTGACGGGGTCGTGATGACCCGAGGGCAGGATCGCTGCATCTATGTGTTCTCGAACGAAGAATTCGCCGGGTTTCACGACCGCATCCGACAGGCCCCCGTTACTAGCAAACAGGCGCGCGACTATTTGCGCCTGCTGCTGTCGGGTGCGCACAGCGAAACTCCCGACCGTCAGCATCGCGTCACCATTCCCGCACAGCTGCGCCAATATGCCGGTCTCGACCGCGAACTGGCCGTTATCGGTGCCGGCAACCGCGCCGAAATCTGGGATGCGCAGGCATGGCAGCACTACCTCGACGCCAACGAAGCCAGCTTCTCGGAGACCGCAGAGGAGGTGATCCCGGGACTGTTCTAGTTCTGAGTTTCGATCTCGTGCTGTTCGTCGATCTGAGGCACCTTCCCCGGCAGCAGATCACGTCCCGAAGCACCTTCCCCGGCGGCGGGTCGGGAATAGCGCGGGTTCGAGATTCAGAACACAGCAGTAGGGGCGAATATGGAACACCGCAAAGATGACCGCTACGCCGACCCCACTGCCATCCACATCCCGGTCATGGTCGATCGCGTGGTCGACCTGCTCTCACCAGCCCTAAAACAATCGGATGCAATCTATGTCGACTGCACGCTCGGGATGGGTGGACATGCGGCAGCCGTGCTGCAAGCCAACCCGCAGGCGCGGCTGATCGGTTTCGACCGAGATAGCGACGCGCTTGCGCTCGCGCAGCAGCGACTGCGCGAGTTTGGCGACCGGGTTACCACCGTGCACGCTGTCTATGACCGTTTCGACGAGAAGCTCGATGAACTCGGCGTCGACCAGATTGACGCGGTGTTTTTTGACCTCGGCGTTTCATCGCTGCAGCTCGATGAGGCCGAGCGCGGATTCTCGTATATGCGCGACGCCCCCCTCGACATGCGCATGGATCAAACGAGCGGTGTTACCGCGGCCGAACTGCTCGCGCGGTCGAGCGAGGCTGAACTGCGCAATCTGTTCCGCCGCTACGGCGATGAGCCACTGGCAGCACGTTATGCCCGCGCGATCATCACCGCCGAAACGGCTCCGACAACCACGCTCGAGCTGGTCGAAATTTTGCAGCAGGCAACTCCCGCGGCCAAGCGCAATGCTGGCCACCCGGCAAAACGTGTCTTCCAAGCGCTGCGAATTGCGGTAAATCGTGAACTCGAAGCCCTTGAATCTGCCATGCCGCAGGCGCTGGGTCGAGTGCGAGTGGGCGGTCGCGTTGCCGTGGAGGCCTATCAATCGCTTGAAGACCGTTTCGTGAAGCACACCTTCCACGAGGTGACCACGGCAAATGTGCCACCGGGGTTGCCGTTTATCCCGCCCGAACTCGAACCCGAATTTGCTCTGCTCACCCGCGGGGCCGAGCAAGCCGACAGTAGCGAAGTTGATGAAAACGCACGCGCCAAACCGGTTCGCCTGCGCGCAGTTGAACGGATTAAGGAGTAATCGATGAGCGTGATCGAAACGAGTCGTGCCGTTCGGCCGATCACTCCCGAAGTGCCGGGCGCACCGGTACCCGGGGCCGAGTCTCGCCCCGACCTGCGCGTTATCGAAGGCAAACTGACGCGGGGATGGGGCACGCGGCGCGCGGTCGTATTCGCCCTGGTGTTAATCACCGCGATGCTCGGGCTGAAGCTCGCTTTGAGCCTGATGCTGATTAGCGGCGCCTACGCTGAAGACGAACTTGCCAGCCAGCGAGTGCAGGCGCAGCGTGAGCGCACCTCGGCGCAGGAAGAGATCGACGCAATGGCATCGCCGCAGCATCTGTCACGACTGGCTACCGACCTGGGGATGGTGCCTGCAGCTGGCGTGCCATCGTTAGATATCGAGCAGCGCCGCATCATTGGTGGCGCCGAAACACCAACCAATCTGCCCGCGGTAAACCCAGATCTCGTACCCAATGCGATTACCAGTGGCGACCGTGACCGCGCCGAGCAAGAAAACCGACAGCAGCCCCAAAAGCCCGCCAACTCCGGAGCGTCAACACCGCAACGCAAGCCTGCTGGCGTACCGTCAGAGTTCGAATTGAGTTCACCAAACACGCACTAGACTCCCAGCACGCAAAACCGTGTGCTGCGAGTAGGGCTGCGAAGCGAGTGTGGATACCGGGCTGCGGCCGCGTGCTGCAGCGGGACCGAAACGAACATTGACCACGGGCGGAGAGCGTGAAGAGTAAGCGTCGGCAGAAAGACCGACAGTGGCGGCATATCGTGCCGCTTGGTCTCATCGTCGCGATGGTCGTTATCTTCTCAGGGCGACTGTTTGATCTGCAGGTGCTCAGCGCGGCCACCATCAACGAAGAAGCCGACGGTCGACGCGGTGTCGTCAACTCGCTGTGGACCACGCGTGGGGCGATCGTTGACGCCGAGGGGAAACCGCTCGCAACCTCGGTTGACCGGTTCGACATCACCATTGCCCCGGTCAACATGGTCGACTTCAACCGCTCAAACCCGAAGACCGGCGAGACCGAAGTGGTCACCGTCGATGATTCGCTGCAGCGCATCGCCAGTATCACCGGACAGGATGCCAAGACCATGCGTGCCGAGATCGACGCGATTCTGGCCGAAGACCCCGAATCAAACTTCGCGTATCTGGCGCATATGGTGCCCCTTGAGCAGTATCAAGAAATCCGTAAGCTCCGCATCCCCTGGGTGTATCCACAGCCGCATCCCAAACGCAGCTATCCCGCGGGCGCCGTTGCCGGCAATATTGTCGGGTTCAGCGACGCCGCCGGTGCGCCGCTGGCCGGTTTAGAACTGCAATATGACAAGTGTCTTTCCGGTGTGAACGGCAAAGAAATGTATGAGCGCTCCGCCGATGGTGTGGCTATTCCCGGCACGGTGGTCACCGTTGAACAACCGCGCCCCGGCGGCACCCTCGAACTCACTATCAACAGTGACGTGCAGTATCGCGTACAGCAGATTCTGGCTGATCAGGTCAACTATCAGCAGGCCGAGTACGGCACAATCACCGTGGTCAATGTGAAAACCGGAGAAATCGTTGCGGCCGCCGAGTATCCAACGGTCGACCCGAACGTGCCCACCGACGCTAATCCTGAAGATCGTGGCAATCGCACTTTCGGTGCGGCACTCGAGCCGGGCTCGATTATGAAACCGCTTACCGCGGCCATGCTCTACGACCAGGGCAAAGTTGATCCGCACGAGACCATCACCGTTCCCGACCAGTGGCCGCACGATGATGCCGATTTCGGTGATCACGAAGCCCATGCCCCGATAGAGATGAACCTCAACGGGGTGATCGCGGTTTCGTCGAACGTTGGGATGGCTGAGTTTGGTGCGCGGCTACCTCGCGAGGCGCGTTATGACTACATGCGCAAGTTCGGTCTTGGTGAGCAGACCGCGGTCGACTTTAACGGTGAGGCTGCCGGAACAGTTCACAACCCAGAAGATTGGGACAACCAAACCAATTACACCGTCACGTTCGGTCAGGGACTAACCGCCACCGCCGCACAGATGGCCAGTGCATATCAGGCCATTGGTAACGGCGGCAAACGATTGCCGCTCAAGCTCGTGCGCGGTTGCCGTCAGGAAGACGGAACGCTCGCGGATGTTCCCGGTGGTGATTCGGTGCAGGTGGTGTCGCCGCAGGCAGCACGCTTCACTATTGATGGGATGGAGGCGATGGCGAGGGCGCCGGGTCACGAAGATCTTGCTGTTCCCGGGTATCGTGTGGCAACCAAATCGGGTACCGCGCAGACGGTTAACCCTGACACCGGCACCTACTATGTCGGCAGCTACTACACCACGATGGCGGGTCTGGCCCCGGCGGATGATCCACAGTTCGCCGTTCTCGTGGGGATGTACCGGCCGACTAGGATGGTCACCGGTTCTGGATCAACTCCGGTTGCCTGGCAGCAGACCATGTCTTATGTGCTCGCCAAATATCAGGTGCCGCCGTCACCCGAGCCCTATCCAGAAATTGACGCGCGATACTGAGCACGAATCTCTGAAAGCTATGTCCGAATCTACCTTACGTCCCCACCATCAGGCCGCTCGCGAACTCTCGGAGCTGTGCGCACACTTCGGATTGGAAAGTGATGCCGACCTCGACCAAATCGAGGTGACCGGTGTCACCAGTCGCGTTGAAACCACTCGTTCAGGTGACCTTTACCTCGCCATTGACGCTGCCGGCAGCGAGGCTGCGGCCATTGAGCTGGCGGTGGAGCGAGGAGCCATTGCCGTAATCGCCGCCCCCCAGCACCTACCCAAACTGGATGTTGCTGTGCCGGTGCTGGCCGTTGAACACCCGCAGCTGGCGCTGGGGCCAATTGCTGCCTGGGTGTACCGCACCGGCGAGCATGATTTCCGCACGCTCGTGACTCTCGGTGGGGCACGACGAGTGTCGGTTGCCCGCTGCGTTGACGCGGTGCTGGCGCTGCTGGGTCAGTATCGAGCCTTATTGGTCGCGTCGCAAGCGCGCATTAACGATGAGGACGCCTCGTGCATCACCACGCCCACGCGCGCCGATGACCTGCATGCCCTGCTGGCGCGGCTGCGCGAGGTGCGCGTCGATACCGCAGTGTTTGAGCTCGGCAGTGGTGAGATGGCTGGCCACCAGCTTGACGATGTCGAAATTGATGTGGTGACCTACTGTGGCGAGCTCACTGGTGACCGACCAACAACAGCGATGCTTGCCGAGGCGATGAGTCCCGACCGTTCGCGACGCGCGGTGGTGCTGGTTGACGACGCATTGGCGACCAGCTTGATCGAAGAATCGCGGGTGCCGGTGACAACCGTAGGAATTGGCGAAACCTCGGCCGACTGGCAGGCAGCCATTGACGGGGACGGGCGGTTCACGCTGCGTGGGCGCGATGATCGCAGCGTGTCAACAGTGGTGCGGGCCGAGAACGTCGAGGATATGTGCACGGTGCTGGCGCTCGCGCTGGTGGCACTAGATGAGGCCGGCTGGGCACTCGAGCAGCTACAGGATGCGTTCGATCGCTACGACGGCCTCGACCTCACCGGGCTTATTACCCCATCGAAAGCATCTGGCGAGATCACCGCATCCCCGCACCACTCCGAAATGGCACAGAAAGGCACCCCGGCATGATCGAAATGCGACTTGGTGACATGGCAGCGGCTATGGCAGGGAAACTGATCGGTGCTGATCCGGAACAGACCGTATGCGGTGTGTGCGACACCGACTCCCGCAATATCGGTAGCGGCGATATCTTCTTCGCCAAACCCGGTGAGCACACCGACGGACACAACTTCGTACCCCAGGCCGCTGAAGCCGGCGCTGCGGTGTGCGTGGTAGAACGCAGACTCGACGTCGACGTGCCGCAAATTGTGGTGGCCGACACGGTTGCAGCGCTGGGAGATCTGGCTCGCGTAGTGGTTGAACACGTGCGGTCGCTGGGCCGGATGCGAGTGGTAGCCGTCACCGGTTCAAACGGCAAAACCACAACCAAGAACCTGCTGGCAGCAATTTTTGGTGCCCACGGAAACGTTGTTGCCCCGATCAAATCGTTCAATAACGAGGTGGGTGCGCCGGTGACCTTCCTCAAAGTGGATGAAACCACCGACACGCTCGTCGCCGAAATGGGGGCGAGTGCCCAAGGCGAAATTGCCAGGCTGACCGGTATGGCGCGACCCGATGTGGGCATCGTACTGGTGGTTGGTCTCGCACACGCCGGTGAGTTTGGCTGTATCGAAGCGACCGCGCGCACCAAATCAGAGATGGTTAAGGCGCTGTCGGAAGACGGTGTCGCGGTGCTCAACGCTGACGATCCTCGCGTAATGGCAATGGCCGAGCTCACCTCGGCCCGGGTTATTACCTTTGGCCGTTCGGAAGCAGCCCAGGTGCGTGCTACCGAGGTGATGGTAGGGCAGCAGGGCACCGAGTTCACGCTGCATGTTCCCGACCACGAACCCGTGCGGGTGCAGTTTGCGGTGATTGGTGAGCATCACGTGATGAATGCGCTTGCCGCCACCGCCGCGGCCTGGGCGGAAGGAATCGCGGTGTCGGATATCGTCGCGACCCTCGAACGGGTGACGCGCGCCGAGCGCGGACGGATGGAGGTGCTGGTTCGCGAGCCGATCACGGTGATCAATGACGCCTATAACGCGAACCCCGACTCGATGCGTGCAGCACTTCGCACCCTGGCGCAGATTGCCAAACCTCAGCAACGCACGGTTGCGGTGCTTGGCGAAATGAGTGAGCTTGGTGAGCTGCATGTGCAGGAACACGACCGACTTGGCGAGCTTGCGGTGCGGCTGGGGATCACTCAGACCGTGGTGGTGGGGCAGGCTGCTCGACCGCTCTATCTGGCAGCGGTGGCGCAGGGCAGCTGGGATAACGAGGCTACTTTTGCTGCCGACGCCGATGCCGCACTCGAGTTTCTCGAAAGCTATCTACAACCGGGTGACATTGTGCTTGTAAAATCATCGAACTCTGCCGGGCTTCTGGCGCTCGGTGACCGGATTGGCGAGCTTGTGAAAGGAACCACTGCGTGATCGCGATTCTGCTGGCCGGTGCGATTGGTCTGCTGTTCACCCTGTTTCTCACACCGGTATTCATTCAGGGATTCAACCGGCTGCGCTGGGGACAGTACATCCGCGAGGATGGACCCAAAGAGCACTACGCGAAACGAGGCACACCCACTATGGGCGGGGTCATCTTCGTGCTCGGCTCGGTGATCGCCTACCTCATCGCTGTGTACACCGCTGGAGAGGGCCCCACCGCAACGGGGCTCTTGGCCATGTTCATGATGGTGGGGCATGCCGTCATCGGGTTCGTGGATGATTTCCTCAAGGTTCGCAAGCACCAGTCACTCGGCCTTGGCGGCTGGCAGAAGATCTTCGGTCAGGTCATTGTGGCTGCCATCTTCGCGCTGGTGGGGCTGCAATTTGTCAACGATAACGATGTGCCGGTGATCTCAAGCGCTATCTCGATGATTCGTGACACCCCCATCAACTTCTTCGTGCTGGGTGCGGTGGTGGGCACGGTGCTGGTGGTGCTGTGGATTGTCTTCATTACCACCGCCACCTCAAATGCCGTGAACGTCACCGACGGTCTGGATGGTCTCGCCACCGGCGCATCGATCTTCGCCATCGGCACCTATGGGGTCGTGGGGTACTGGCAGTTCAACCAGCAGTGTGATGCGCCGCGACTGTCACCCGACGTGGCCCATGCCTGCTATGTGGTGCACGCACCACTCGATATGACCATTCTCGCCGCGGCGATCGTGGGGTCGCTGGTCGGTTTTCTGTGGTGGAACACCTCGCCAGCCAAGATCTTCATGGGCGATACCGGTTCGTTGGCACTCGGCGGGGCGCTGGCAGCGTTTGCCATCATGAGCCGCACAGAGCTGCTGCTCGTGGTGATTGCGGGCTTGTTTGTCATCGAAACCGGATCAGTTATCGTGCAGCGCGCCTATTTCAAGGTGACCAAGGGGCAGCGAATTTTCCTCATGTCTCCCATCCACCACCACTTCGAACTTAAGGGTTGGGCCGAGCAAAACGTGGTGGTGCGTTTCTGGATCATTGGTGGCCTGCTCGCAATTCTGGGCCTGGCAATTTTCTATGCCGAGTGGGCTATCGCCGCGGAGCTCACACTATGAACCGACGACTCGACTCGCTTATCAGCTGGCACTCCGACTGGTCGGATCTTCGAGTAGCCGTGTTCGGCCTGGGAATGACTGGCTTTTCGGTGGCCGATACGCTCGCCGAACTCGGTTGCGAGGTGCTCGTGATCGCCGGGCGACCCGACGAAGATCGTCAGCGCATCCTGCAGGTGTTGCAGGTGCCGTGCGTGGTGACTGAATCGGCGGATGAGGTGCCGCAGCAGCTGCGCGATTTCAACGCCGATCTGGTCGTTGCCTCGCCCGGCTACCCGCCACATCACACCCTGCTGCGATGGGCTCAGGGCGAGTCGATTCCGGTGTGGGGCGATATCGAACTGGCCTGGCGACTGCGTGATAAAACCGGTACCCCCTCGCGCTGGCTGCTTGTGACCGGAACGAACGGCAAAACCACCACCACCCAGTTAACGGCTCATATGGTGGCTGAGTCGGGATTGCGCGTTGCTCCCGCGGGTAACATCGGGATCCCGGTGCTGGATGCGGTGCGCGATCCTCAGGGCTATGACGTGCTCGTTGTCGAGATTTCGAGCTATCAGCTGCATCACACCATCACGGTGTCGCCAGAGGCCGCAGTGGTGCTGAACGTCGCGCCCGACCACCTCGACTGGCACGGCTCATTTGCTGCATACCGGGAAGCGAAAGGTCGTGCCTACCACCTGGCCCGTGTCGCCTGCGTGTACAACCTTGCCGATGACACCACTCGTGAGCTAGTTGCAGCGGCCGATGTGATTGAAGGCTGCCGAGCTATCGGATTCGGTACCGATGTGCCACCGGTGAGCGCGTTCGGGGTGGTGAACGGTGTTCTCGTTGACCGTGCATTCCTTGATGACCGGCGCAGCCGGGCACTCGAACTCACCACCGTCGACGAGCTGCGTGAACGTGGGATGAGCGCGAAACATCTCGTTGAGGATGTGCTTGCGGCCGCTGCGCTGGCGCGTGCAATTGACGTGACTCCCGAACAGATTTCGGCCGCGATCGCCGGATTTACTCCCGATCAACACCGAAACCAGCACGTGCTCACCCGCAACGGTGTTCGCTGGGTCGATGATTCGAAGGCGACGAACACCCATGCAGCCCAGGCTTCGTTGCAGTCTTATCGCAGTGTGGTGTGGATCGTTGGGGGGCTCCTCAAAGGAGTCGATATCGCACCGCTTGTGGCTGCGCACAACAAACGACTGCGCGGTGCGGTGGTGATCGGCACTGATCGCGAACCGGTGCTTGCTGCATTCGCCCAACACGCGCCCGAGGTGCCGCTGGTTGCGATCGATTGCGACGACACTGATCGTGTGATGCCGCAGGTGGTTGCGGCGGCACTCGATCTCGCCCGCGATGGTGACACGGTGCTGTTGGCCCCTGCCGCGGCATCAATGGACCAGTTTGCGAGCTACTCCGACCGCGGCGAAAAATTTCAGCAGGCAGTACGAGCAGCGCTGACCGACAATAACGACTAGCCAAACCGGAGCGAAGGGGGAGTAGCGATGAGCCAGAGCAGCTCGGGTAGCGACGCACCCCGCGGTTGGGCGTATCGCATCCGTTTTGGCAAGCCCGGCACACCCGCAGATGTTGACCGAACGATGCTGTGGGCATTGGTGGTGCTGCTCACCGGCTTCGGGTTGGTGATGGTGCTTTCGAGCTCTTCGGTTGAGTCGTTCGCGGCCGGTAGCGGGGTGTCATCCAAGTTCTTGCGACAGGCAGTGTTCGCGGTGCTCGGCTTCAGCATCATGTATGTTGCGTCACGACTACCCCGACAGTTCTGGACTGGCAAGATTGCGGGGGCGTTGCTGGTGGTCACCCTGGTGCTGCAGGCGCTCGTGTTCACACCGCTTGGAATTACCGAGGGCGGTAACCGTGCCTGGCTCGATCTGGGCTTCACTTCGCTCCAGCCTGCCGAGGTTGGCAAGATTGCGATGTGTGTCTGGTTTGGTGCGGTACTGCGAATGAAGGGCAAGCCAATCGAACGGTGGCAGCACCTGATCGTGCCAATTCTGTTGCCGTCACTGCTCATTATCGGTTTGGCGATGGCAGGGAAAGACCTCGGCACCGTAATGGTGATGGCCGTGGTGCTGCTGGGAACGATGTGGTTCTCGGGTATGCCGCTGCGTTGGATCGCCTCGGGTGTGGCACTTGCGGTTATCGGTGCGGTTATGGCTGCGGCGCTGTCACCCAACCGTGTGGCACGTATCACCGCGTTTTTCTCTGGCGAGTGCGACTATGAATACCTGTGCTGGCAAACCACGCATGGTTTCTACGCCCTCGCCCACGGTGGGTTGTTTGGTGTGGGGCTCGGTAACTCAACCGCGAAGTGGTCGTGGCTACCCGAGGCCGATAACGACTACATCTTCGCCATAATTGGTGAGGAGTTTGGTTTGCTGGGGGCACTGCTGGTGATCGTCATGTTCACCGCGCTGGCGATCGTAATGCTGCGAATGTGGCGCAATGCCGCAGATGCACCAGATCGCGCCATTATCGGCGGCGTCTTCAGCTGGATCATTTTCCAAGCATTCGTGAATATTGCTGTTGTGATCGGACTGCTACCGGTGCTGGGTGTGCCGTTGCCGTTTGTATCGTCCGGTGGTTCGGCTCTGGTCACCACACTGTTGGCTATGGGGATTGTGCTGTCGGTGAGCCGCGGCACCGGCCCGAGTGTTCCCTCATCGGCTGGTAACCAACCCGCCGGTGCGGTCCAAGCGCGAAAGGAATCGGTCTCGCGATGACGACCTATCTGCTGGCTGGCGGGGGTACTGCCGGCCACGTCAACCCGCTTCTGGCCACCGCCGACGCGCTGCGCGAGCGCGATCCCGCAGCTGAGATCATCGTGCTCGGCAGCCGTGGTGGCCTTGAAGAGCGCCTCGTTCCCGCCCACGGGTATGAACTCAAGCTCATTGAGAAAGTGCCGTTTCCACGCCGGCTCAACGGTGGCGCACTGCGGTTTCCACGTCGCTTTCTTCACGCGGTGCGCACTGTGCGTCGACTGATCGCTGACCGTGGCGTTGCAGTTGTGGTGGGCTTTGGCGGCTATGCAGCGACCCCGGCCTATGTGGCAGCGCGCCGTAGAGTGCCGGTGGTGGTACATGAAGCGAATGCCATGCCTGGGCTTGCCAACCGGCTCGGTGCCCGCTGGGCAGCCCGGGTGGCCGTGGCGTTCTCAAACACGCCGCTGCCGCGCGCGGTGATGGTGGGGATGCCGCTGCGCAAACAGATTGCACAGCTTGACCGTGAGGCGCTGCGCCCCGAAGCCATCTCTTATTTTGGGTTGGATCCGCACCGGCGCACACTCGTGGTAACCGGCGGCTCGCTCGGAGCTAAGCGAATTAATGACGCTGTTCGCGAGGCCGGAGTCGATCTCACCGGTACCCCTGAGCCAGCTGATTCGACGCAGCCCGAATCGGCCTGGCAGGTGGTGCATATTGTTGGGCAACTCTCGCCGTTTGACGATCCGCAGCTGCCGAACTATCACGTGGTCGAATATTGCGATCGGATGGATCTCGCATTTGCTGCTGCCGATCTGCTGCTCTCGCGCGCGGGCGCATCGACAGTGTCAGAGATTCTGGCGGTGGGGCTGCCAGCGGTGTATGTGCCCTACGCGGTCGGTAACGGCGAGCAGGCAAAGAACATTGCCTCGGTGATTGAAGCGGGTGCGGCCCGCACCGTAAGTGACGCCCAGATGAGTGCTGAGTGGATTCGCAGTGAACTTTTACCGCTGATGCGTGACGATGAAGCAATGGCCCAGCTGGCTACAAATGCCGCCGCGATCGGTATTAACGATGCTGCCGAGCGGCTCGCCGAACTGATCGGTGACGCGATGACAACCGAAGCACCTAGGCTGAAAAACCGACCGGGCCGGTCTCGGCGGCGCAGTTAACCAGCAGCCGAAACATTCAACCAGTTGATCGGTCTATTCAAGCTACCGGCCCGGTGAGTTTGCCGGTTGCGAACGTTCAGGAGAGGAATCACCGTGGTAATCAAGCCGGATCCGCAAGCGCAGATTCCCGCGCAAATTGCGCGCGCACACTTCATTGGGATTGGTGGCTCGGGCATGAGCGGCATCGCCCGGATGTTTCTCGATTCGAATGTTGCGGTGTCGGGCTCCGACCGCAGCGAGTCGGAATACACTCGCAATCTGCTTGGCGCCGGCGCTCAAGTAACCATTGGACACGCCGCCGAGAACCTTCCCGACGGGGTGGATGTGGTGGTCGTCACCTCGGCGCTGTGGCCCGATAACCCCGAACTCGTGGCGGCTCGCGAGCGCGGCATCACCGTGTTGCACCGTTCGCAAGCACTGGTGTGGCTGACACAAAACTCGCGGGTGGTTGCGGTAGCCGGCGCCCACGGTAAGACCACCTCAACCGGCATGATTGCCACCGCGTTGGTCGAGCTTGGCCGCGATCCAAGTTTTGTTAACGGCGGTGTGGTCGCACCACTCGGAACCAATGAACGCCGCGGTTCGGGAGCAGAGTTTATTGTTGAGGCCGATGAGTCGGACGGCTCATTCTTGTTCTACGACGTCGCGATCGCGCTGATCACCAATATCGACAACGATCATCTCGACCACTATGGCAGCGTCGACGCTTTCCAGCAGGCCTTTGTCGACTTTGCCAGCGGTGCCAGCGAGGCTGTGGTGCTCAGCGCCGATGATGACCTGACCGTGGCGCTTCGCAAACGGCTCGATCACCCGCGCACCGTATCGTTTGGCACCGCAGAGAACGCCGATGTGCGGCTACTTGCAACCACGCCGCTGCAGGGGCGCACCCGGATGCGGATCGCCGTAGACGGTGCCGAGTATGAGGGCGAGCTGGCGGTGCCTGGCTTCCACAATGCGTTGAATGCCACAGGTGCCGTTGCGGTGCTTCGCGAACTCGGCGTCGACCCGGCTGCTGCGCTGCGGGGGCTGGCCGCTTTTACCGGTACGAAACGCCGCTTCGAGCTGCACGACACGATTGATGGTGTTTCGGTGTACGACGACTATGCACACCACCCGCGCGAGGTGGTGGCAGCGCTCACTGCCGCACGCGAGGTGGTTGGTGACGGCCGCATCCTTGCCGTTCATCAACCGCACCTGTATTCGCGAACGCAGGCAATGAGTGACGAATTTGCTGCCGCCTACGAGGCGCTTGCCGACCACACGGTGGTGCTCGATGTTGACGGTGCCCGTGAAGACCCGGTGCCGGGCGTAACCGGCGAACTTGTCGTGCGCGGGTTTGAGGATGCAAGCAAGGTCGATTACCGGCCAGATTGGGCTGATGCGGCCACCCGCGTTGCGGAATGGACCGAACCGGGCGACTTCGTCATCACATTCGGTTGCGGCAATGTCAACCTCATCATTCCGCAACTGCTGGCGGCGCTGCGCGCGCGTACACCGCGTGCATCCGAGTCGGCTGCCGCTGTGATCAACAGCCGTAGCGACAGGTGAATTCGTGGGCGGGTTTGACCGGTTTCGTCGCGGTTCGGGAGATGATTGGCCCCCGAGCCGCGACGATGACGATTTCGTTTACGACACCGGCGAAACCGACCCGGTGACCGGATCCGAAACCGAGCGTGCTCGGCGTGAACCGACCAGTAGCGAGGCTGCCGCTACAGATTCGAAGCTGCCGCCGCTGTGGCAGGCTCGCCGGGCACGTAAGCAGCTCGAGCGCGACGAGGTGCGCCGTTTCACCCGCCGCGCCCGAACCCGTCGCCGGGTGCTGTGGGGCGTTACCGGGCTTACCGCTTTCGTTGTCGTGTTCGTGGCGATTGGAGTGTTTACGCCGCTATTCAGCGTGCGCGAGGTGGCTGTGATCGGCGTTGAGCGTGCCGATAAAGCGGCGATCGAATCGTCGCTGAAACAGCTTGAGGGGCGACCACTGGCGCAGGTGACCGATGCCGATGTGGGGGCTCTGCTCGATCAATTTGTGCTGGTGCAAAGCTATTCGGTGCGCACCGAACCACCTTCAAGGCTCATTGTCGAGGTGGTGGAGCGTGTACCGGTGGGAGCGATCACGGGTGGCGACGGTATCGTCATGGTTGATGCGGTTGGCACCACCCTTTGGCGAGCCGACAAGCTGCCCGGCGATATTCCGGTGATTCGAGTGAGCAGCGTCGATGCTCCCGGATTCGCTGCTGCAGCTCAAGCCTCGCTCGCGCTCGACGGCGAACTGCGCAAGCAAGTTGCGGAGATTTCAGCGAACACACTCGACAGCATCACACTGACGCTGCGTGACGGAACGCTCGTAATGTGGGGGAGTGCCGAAGACTCCGACCGCAAGGCGCGGGTGCTCGAAGCACTCGTGGTGGCGTCGGGCGGGCAGCCCGCATATTTTGACGTGTCGAGCCCCGACAATCCGGTATCGCGTGACGCACAGCCATAACCAGAGCACCCGCAAAGGTTCAACCCCTGGTTGAGGCAAGTTGCATGCTTCCGGCAACACGCGCGAGACGCCGCAGAGCTCAGCGGGTAAACGGCCATAACGTTACAACCAGCAATCGTCCGCGACCGGGTTTGAGCTCGCTACGGGGATCAACCACCCAACGACAAGGGGTCACGCAGTGTCGAACACCACTTCTGCCAACACGAATAACTACCTCGCCGTCATCAAAGTCGTCGGCGTTGGTGGTGGCGGCGTCAACGCCGTTAACCGCATGATCGAGATCGGCCTGCGTGGTGTCGAGTTCATCGCGGTGAACACCGACGCACAGGCCCTCATGCTCTCGGATGCCGATGTCAAGATCGACATCGGTCGCGAGCTCACCCGCGGCCTGGGAGCCGGCGCCGACCCTGAAATTGGTCGTCGCGCTGCCGAAGAACACGTGGAAGAAATCGAGCAGGCTCTCGCTGGCGCTGACATGGTGTTCGTCACCGCTGGCGAGGGTGGTGGCACCGGCACCGGCGGTGCCCCGGTGGTGGCTCGCATTGCCAAGTCAATAGGAGCGCTCACGATCGGTGTGGTAACGAAGCCCTTCAGCTTCGAAGGCCGTCGGCGCATGGATCAGGCAGAAACCGGTGTGGCTGCGCTCAAAGATGAGGTCGATGCGCTGATTGTGGTGCCAAACGACCGGCTCTTGGAGATCAGCGATCGCGGTATCTCGATGCTCGAAGCATTCTCAACGGCCGACCAGGTGTTGCTGGCCGGTGTGCAGGGCATCACCGATCTCATCACCAACCCCGGTGTTATCAACGTTGACTTTAACGACGTCAAATCGGTGTTGCAGGGAGCGGGTTCGGCACTCATGGGGATCGGTACCGCGCGCGGCGCCGACCGCTCGGTCAAGGCTGCCGAATTGGCGGTTGCCTCGCCGCTACTCGAAACCTCAATCGAGGGGGCGCACGGTGTGCTGCTGTCGGTGCAGGGTGGCTCGAACCTCGGCATGTTCGAAGTGGCTGAAGCCGCCCAACTGGTGCGTGACGCGGTATTTGATGGTGCCAACATCATTCTCGGTACCGCTGTAGACGACACCCTCGGCGACGAAGTGCGCGTCACGGTTATTGCTGCCGGTTTCATCGGTGGTGAACCGAAGCCCATGGTGCGTAACGAAGAGCCAAGCAAACCCGAACTGAAGCCAGAAAGCGCTCCGCTGTCGCTGCCGACAGTCGCAGAGGCCACTGCGCGCAACATTGATCCGGTTGATGAGTCGGAAGAACCGGTCACACATCCCGCATCGATCGCTGAAGAAAGCGCTCCCCGACTCGATCAGGCTCCGGCATGGAGCACTGCCGAGCAGCCCACTGTCGCTCCGCGCCAGAATGACAGCCCGTTCGATGACGAGGACGGTAGTGGTCTCGACATCCCCTCATTCCTGCGATGAACAGCGCGGTTGATGCTGCGGCCGTTGCCGAACGGCTCGAGCGGGTGCGAGGCGAGATCGCTGAGGCTGCCGCTGCGGTCGGACGCTCGAGCGACGAGCTGACGGTCATCGTGGTGACCAAATACCAGCCACTCGAACTCATTGATGTGCTCGCTGAACTCGGTGTGCGCGATTTCGGTGAAAACCGACACCCAGAGTCGCGCAATAAGGCCCAGCGCATTCACGAACTGGGGGCGGGGCGTCTGCACTTCATTGGGCAGTTGCAGCGTAATAAAGCCCGCCAGGTGGGGCGCTACGCCGATGCAGTGCACTCTATTGACCGTGAAGAACTCGTCACAGCACTGTCGACGCTCGAGCGTGGCGATGCGGGTGCGCTCGATGTGCTGATGCAACTGTCGCTAGACGGCGATCCGAGCCGTGGAGGAGTTCCGCTTGGCGAAGCCGAAGTGCTAGCAGAGCGGATCGCTGCAACCCCGACCATCCGCTTGCGCGGTGTGATGGCGGTGGCGCCGCTGGGTGTTGATCCGCTGCCGGCATTTGAACAGGTTCGGCTCACCTCAGAACGAATTCGCGCAATTGTGCCGGATGCGAGATGGATTTCGGCGGGAATGTCGCACGACTTTCACTCAGCAATTTCACAGGGTGCGACACACCTGCGAATCGGCACGGCAATCACCGGAAATCGTCCAACCGCCCCGTAACGTAATTGCATACACGTCAGGAGGCACACATGGGCAATCCGCTTCGTAACGCAATGGTTTATCTCGGACTCGCCGAGGAAACCGACAACCAGATCGACCGTCAGGGGCAGGTCACGCAGTCGGTGACAAATGCCGAAACTGATCGCGTAGAGCCGGTAACCGAGCGCGCCACCCCCGCTCCTGTAACCCCAATCAACCGGGCGTCCGTGCCGCACGCGACTCCCGTGGTTAAGCCGACCCCCGCGGCATCGAAGATGAACGAGATTCTCACCGTCCACCCTAAGGCTTTCGACAACGATGCCAGAGTGATTGCCGAGCACTTCCGTGATGGCGTGCCGGTAATCATGAACCTGTCGCAGATGAGCGACGGCGATGCTCGACGCATCATTGACTTTGCATCGGGTCTCGCGCAGGGATTGCTCGGCAAGATCGAGCGCGTCACGAATCGCGTGTTTTTGCTGACCCCCGAACATGTCAACGTGCACGCTGACGAGTCGAGCCACGCTGACGACAACACGTTCTTCAGCTAAATTGTGTTGCAGTGCCTCATTGACGGTGTACCCATGGGTGCACCGTCAATCTCGTATCTGACAGGTTGGAACGCACTTGTATCTCTTGTGGACGATGCTTTTCTACATCATCACTCTCTACACGGCGGTGATGTGGGCACGGCTGATTATTGACTGGGCCATGGTGCTTGCGCCGCGCTGGCGACCAAGGGGTGTTTTGTTAGTGCTGGTCGACGCCGTCTTTCGGCTCACCGATCCGCCGCTGAAGTTGCTCCGCAAGTGGATTCGACCGTTGCAAGTGGGCAATATCGCCCTTGATCTTTCGTGGCTTGTGGTGTTAATCGGGCTGAATCTGTTGAGCTATTTCACGAGCTATTTGGCCGTGACGAGTGCGCAATAGCAGCTCATTTCATGAAAATGATGTGACGAATGTTGTGGTTGTGGCGTAAGGTTGTCGAAGTAGATCGAGATCTGTCTCAGTAACGAGCTGTTTCCAATCCACGAAGAGAGAGGCCCGACCCATGGCGCTTACGCCGGAAGACGTCGTTAACAAGCGGTTTCAGCAAACGAAGTTCCGCGAGGGGTACGACCAAGACGAGGTTGACGACTTTCTCGATGAGGTGGTCGCTGAGTTTCGTCGACTGATTGCTGAAAACGAACAGCTTACGGCTGAAAACGAGCGGCTCAGGGCTGCCGGAGGCGGCGAAGCTGCGCCGGCTGCGCCGTTTGCACCTGCACCCGAGGTGCGAGAAGAGGCTCCCGTTCCTGTTACCGCTCCGGCTCCGGCTCCCGTTCCGGTGCCAGCCCCCGCTCCCGAAGCTGCCGCTGGCGATGTGACCGCCGAGTCACAGTCGCTGCTGGTGCTGGCACGTCGTCTGCACGACGAACATGTTGCCGAGGGTACCCGCCGCCGCGACCAACTGATCTCCGAGGCTGAAGCCGACGCCAAGCGTATCGTTGAGGAAGCCAACTCGCAGGCCCAGGTAGTGACCGACGAAGCCGAGACTCAGGCGAAGCGCGTCGTGGCCGACGCTGAAAATCGCGCGCGCGCGCTCGTTAGCAACGCCGAGAACCGTGAGCGTGACACCACCAGCCGCCTCGAGGCGTCACAGCGCAAGCTTGAAGAACGCATCGAAGAGCTCCGTCTATTCGAGCGCGACTACCGCAACAACCTGCGCAGCTACATCGAGGGCCAGCTCAACGAGCTCAACTCGTCCGGTGGCGGCGAGGTAGAAGCCGGTCAGTAGTATCTCGGAGTGACTGAGTCCATCACCACACCGCGGCCCGCGGCCAGCACACGCCATATTGCGTTGCTGGTCGGGGTCGCGGCCGTGTTATTGGCTGGAGACCAGCTCATCAAACAGCTGGTTGTCGACCACATGGTCGAGGGGCAACGCATCGAGGTGATCGGTGAGGCACTGCAGATTCACTTCGTGCGTAACCCCGGCGCTGCGTTTTCGATTGCTTCGGGAATGACGTGGATCTTCACAATTATCGCGGCCGTGGTGGTCGGGGTGATTGTGGCGAATGCGCGCCGCATCCAATCGGTATGGTGGGCGGTTGTGCTGGGGCTCGTTCTCGGTGGCACCCTGGGGAATCTGGGTGACCGGCTCTTCCGGGCACCGGGTGTTTTTGAGGGGCACGTCGTTGACTACATTTCGACGCCCTGGATTGTGCCAGCCATCTACAATCTTGCCGATATCGCGATTGTCGGTGGCATGGTCATGGTCGCGCTGTTGACCATCCTCGACGTGGGTTTTGACGGCGAACGCGGCTCAGCCAAAACCATGCCCGCTGACAAACCCGACAGAACCGCCGTGGAATGCCATGAAACAGACGCGAATTCTGCCGCTACCTGACGGCCTGGTTGGGGAGCGTGTCGACACCGGTGTCGCCAAACTCATGGGCTTGAGTCGAAGCCGGGTTGCCGACCTTGCCGCGGCGGGTGACATTCTCGTCGACGGCGTGGCAGCCTCGAAATCCGACCGTCTGCCAGCAGGTGCAATGCTGCACATTGAGTGGGAGCATGAAAGGCCACTACAAGTAGAACCGATTCCGGTTCCCGAGCTTGAGATTGTGCACGATGAGCCATCATTTGTGGTTGTGATGAAGCCCGTAGGGGTGGCCGCGCACCCCTCGGTGGGGTGGAGTGGCCCCACCGTTCTCGGTGCGCTGGCAGCCGCCGGGTTCCGGATCACCACATCAGGGCAACCCGAACGTCAAGGCATCGTGCACCGGCTGGATGTTGGCACCTCGGGCCTGATGGTGGTGGCAAAATCAGAAACCGCCTATTCGGTGTTGAAGCAGGCGTTTCGGGATCGGGCGGTTGACAAGACCTATCACGCAGTGGTGCAGGGGCTCATGGACCCGCTTTCGGGGACGATTGATGCGCCGATCGGCCGCCACCCCGGTTCGAGCTGGAAATTTGCTGTGGTTGCCGACGGCAAACCATCGATCACGCACTACGACACGATCGAGGCGTTCCGCCGCGCATCGCTACTCGAAGTAAAGCTCGAAACCGGGCGTACCCATCAGATTCGTGTGCACACCTCGGCCCAAGGGCACCCCTGTGTCGGCGACCCGCTTTACGGTTGTGATCCCAAATTGGCGGCTGCCCTCGGCCTTGACCGGCAATGGCTGCACGCGGTGGGGCTCGGTTTTGTGCACCCGCTCACCGGTGAGTATGTGTCGTTCACCTCGAACTACCCTGATGACCTGCAGCAGGCGCTCGAAGCGCTGCGCCGCGGCGTCGACTACTGATACCGGCGACCGTGCTGGCAGCATCGAGTCGCTACTACGCAGGCCCGACACCACGCCAACGAGCTGCCGCGCAAACTAGACTGGAGCCATCCCTAACCTGCTACCGGAGGCGCCGTGGCTACGTCTGACTCGTTCGTACACCTGCACAACCACACCGAGTACTCGATGCTCGACGGTGCGGCGAAAATTAACGAGGTGTGCGAGCTCGCTGCCGAAATGGGAATGCCGGCACTGGCAACCACCGACCACGGCAATATGTTCTCGGCTTACGAGTTCTACAAGGCTGCGAAACGGGCCGGGATCAAACCAATTATCGGCACCGAGGCATATCTGACACCTGGTACCCACCGCAATAACCGCGAACGTGTGCGCTGGGGCAATGGCGGTGGTGACGATGTTTCAGGTGGCGGCGCCTACACGCATATGACGATGCTGGCCGAATCCACGCAGGGTATGCACAATCTTTTCCGGCTATCGAGCTGGGCTTCGATTGAGGGGCAGTACTTTAAGCCCCGGATGGACCGCGAGTTGCTGAACCGCTTCGGTAAGGGAATCATCGCCACCACCGGCTGCCCATCGGGTGAGATTCAAACACGGCTACGGCTGGGTCAGTATGAGCTTGCCAAGCAGGCGGCGGGAGAGTTTCAAGACATCTTCGGGAAGGAAAACTTCTTCCTCGAACTCATGGATCACGGCGTTGAGGTTGAACGTCGCGTGCGGGATGATCTGCTGCGTCTTGGTAAAGAGATGAATCTGCCGCGCGTGGTCACCAACGACCTGCACTACACGCGCAAAGAAGATGCCGTACACCATGCGGCGCTGCTGTGCGTGCAATCGGGTTCGACGCTCGACGACCCGAACCGATTCAAATTCGATGGGGAGGGCTACTACCTGAAGTCACCCGCCGAGATGCGGCATCTATTCCGCGACTTTCAGGATGCCTGTGACAATACGCTGCTGATTGCTGAGCGCTGCAACGCCGAGTTCGATGAATCGGCCAACTACATGCCGGCATTCCCGGTGCCCGAGGGCGAAACCGAGGCCAGCTGGTTCGAGAAAGAAGTCGAGCGCGGGCTGCACTACCGATACGGAGACCACATCCCCGACCGGGTGCGCGAACGCGCCGACTATGAGACCGGCATCATCAAACAGATGGGGTTTCCCGGCTACTTCCTGGTGGTTGCCGACTACATTCAGTGGGCGAAAGAAAACGGCGTGCGAGTGGGGCCCGGGCGTGGTTCGGGCGCCGGTTCAATGTGTGCCTACGCCATGCGCATCACCGATCTTGACCCGATCGAACACGGGCTGATCTTCGAGCGGTTCCTCAACCCCGACCGGGTATCGATGCCCGACTTTGATATCGACTTTGACGACCGTCGTCGCGGTGAGGTGATTCAGTACGTCACCGAAAAATACGGTGACGACCACGTGGCGCAGATTGTCACCTACGGCACGATTAAGTCGAAGCAGGCCCTCAAAGACGCATCTCGAGTGCTCGGCTATCCCTTCTCGGTGGGCGAGACGCTCACCAAAGCGATGCCCGCGGCGGTGATGGGGAAAGACATTCCGCTCAGCGATGTGTTCAACCCGGAAGCGGGTCGGTATAAAGAAGCTGGTGAGCTTCGTTCGGTCATCGAGTCGAGCCCCGAGTTTCAGAAGGTGTTCGACACTGCGAAAGGGCTCGAGGGCCTCAAACGCCAGTGGGGTGTACACGCCGCAGGTGTGATCATGTCGTCGGCGCCGATTATTGATGTGATTCCGTTGATGCGCCGCGAGCAGGACGGTCAGATCGTCACCCAGTTTGACTACCCGAGCTGTGAGTCACTCGGGCTGATCAAAATGGACTTTCTGGGTCTGCGCAACCTGACGATTCTTTCAGACGCGATCGACAACATTGCCGAAAACCGTGGCGAAGCAATCGATCTCGAACGCATGGCGCTCGACGATACCGACACCTATCGGCTGCTTTCACGCGGCGACACGCTGGGAGTCTTTCAGCTGGATGGTGACGGGCTACGGGCCTTGCTGCGGCTGATGAAACCCGACAACTTCAACGACGTTTCGGCAACGATCGCGCTGTATCGCCCCGGCCCGATGGGCGCGAACTCGCACGTCAACTATGCCCATCGCAAGAACGGTTTGCAGCCGGTGACGCCGATTCATCCCGAGCTTGAAGAGCCGCTGCGTGACATCTTGGCCGAGTCGTACGGTCTGATCATCTACCAGGAGCAGGTGATGGCGATCGCCCAGAAAGTGGCCGGCTATTCGCTCGGTCAAGCCGACCTGCTGCGGCGAGCAATGGGCAAAAAGAAAAAGGCCGAGCTCGAGAAACAGTTCGAAAAGTTCTCGTCGGGGATGCACGCCAATGGGTTTTCGAAAGCGGCGGTGCAGGCACTGTGGGACATCCTGCTGCCGTTCTCTGACTACGCGTTTAACAAGGCCCACTCGGCAGCATATGGCGTGGTGTCGTACTGGACTGCCTACTTGAAATGTCACTACGCGCCCGAGTACATGTCGGGCCTACTCACCTCGGTGGGCGACTCGCGTGACAAGCTTGCCGAGTATCTCAACGAGTGCCGGCATATGGGTATCCGCGTGCTGCAGCCGGACGTGAACGAATCGACGCTGCGCTTCCGTGCGGTGGGACAGGACATTCGATTCGGGCTGGGTGCGGTGCGAAACGTGGGCGATCAGGTTGTCGCCGATATCGTTGCCGCGCGTGAAAGCAAGGGGAAGTTCACCTCGTTTCACGACTTCCTCACGAAGGTGCCAACCTCGGTCACTAACAAGCGCACTATCGAGTCGCTCATCAAGGCCGGTGCGTTTGACTCGCTGAGATATACGCGGCGCGCACTGGTGGAGATTCACGAGGATGCGATCGATGCTGCGGTGGCGAAAAAACGCAATGAGGCACACGGCCAGGTCGACCTGTTTGCCGGGCTTGAAGAGTTTGAAGAAGAAGAGTCGGTGGTGCCCGAGCGTCCCGAGTTTTCGCGTCGAGACAAACTTGCTTTTGAGCGCGACATGCTCGGGCTGTATGTCTCCGACCACCCGCTGCGCGGCCTCGAGACGGATCTGGCGAAGCTCGCATCCCACCAGATTTTGCAGCTGACCGCCGAAGAGGCGAATGTCGCGGACGGTTCGCAGGTGCAGATCGCAGGACTCATGACCGTGGTGCAGCACCGCATTGCCCGGCAGTCGGGTAACCCGTACGCTATGGTCACTGTTGAAGATTTCGGCGGCGAAATCACCGTGATGTTCCTCGGCAAGACCTATCAGGAGTACGCCGGGCAATTGAAATCTGACACGATTGCGGTGATTCGGGGGAGAGCACAGCAGCGTGATGACGGAGTCACCATCACGGCACAGGGGATCACCATCCCGCAGCTTTCGGTGGGTGATAATCAGGCGCTGACGATCACGCTGAACGATCGCCAGGCTACTGTGCCGCTTGTGACCGAGCTCGATGCCCTGCTGCGGCGTAACACCGGTGAGAGTGAGGTGCGCTTACGGCTGCGCACCCCCTATGCGATTCGTCGGTTTGAGCTTCCACACCGGGTAGAGAACTCTGGCGCCCTGTACTCCGAGCTGGTGGCGCTGCTCGGCCCGGAATGTCTGGGATAGCTTTTGCCCGAACGCAACCGAATCGTGCGCACCCGCAGATGACAACTAGAATGGAGCCATCATGATGAACACCATTGATTTGCGCGGTCAGCAGCTTTCAACCGGTCAGTTGCGCGCTGTTCTTCCCCGTCCACAACTCGACGTTACCGCTGCAGTTCCCGGAGCAATCGAGCTCATCAATGAGGTTCGAGAACATGGCCAGGCCGCGCTGCAAGCGCAGGCCGAACGCTTCGACCGCACCACAGTTCCGGCGATCCGAGTGCCCCTCGCTGAAATCGAGGCGGCAACCGCGCAGCTGCAGCCGAAGCTGCGTTCCGCACTCGAAGAGATGATTACTCGTGTGCGTCAGGCTTCGGCCGCTCAGGTGCCACCGCCCGCGTTCACCGAGGTGGCACCCGGCGCTGTGATCGAGCAGCGCTGGCAGCCGGTATCCCGAGTCGGACTGTATGTGCCTGGCGGTAAAGCTGTCTACCCCTCAAGTGTCGTGATGAACGTGGTTCCCGCGCAGGTAGCCGGTGTTGCATCCATCGCCATTGCCTCGCCCGCCCAAGCCGATCACCACGGTCACATTCACCCGACCATCCTCGCCGCTGCGGGGTTGCTCGGGGTGACCGAGGTGTACGCGATGGGTGGCGCCGGCGCGATCGGTGCGCTCGCGTATGGTGTGGCAGATATTGGTCTCGAACCGGTCGACGTGATCACTGGCCCCGGCAACGTCTGGGTGGCCGCCGCTAAACGTGCCGTGCAATCGGTGGTCGGTATCGATGCTGAGGCCGGGCCCACCGAAATCTTGATTATCGCCGATGGGTCGGCCGACCCCGACCTGGTGGCTGCCGACCTGCTCGGTCAGGCTGAGCATGACGAGCTTGCTTCGAGCGTGCTGGTCACCGACGACGAGGCGTTTGCGAACAAGGTGCTGGCAGCGCTTGAGCCGCGGTTTGCTGCCACGAAGCATAGTGAACGCGCCGGCATCGCGCTGCGCGGTGAGCAGTCTGCGATCGTGTTGGTTGATGATCTCACCGCGGCCTGCCGAGTATCAAACGTCTACGGCCCCGAACATCTCGAGATTCACACCGCTGATGATGCGACCACAGTCGCCATGATCACTAATGCCGGCGCCATCTTCATTGGCCCCTACGCGCCAGTGCCGCTGGGCGACTATGTGGCCGGCTCTAATCACGTGCTTCCCACCGGCGGTTCTTCCGCGCACGCTTCCGGGCTCGGCGCACACACCTTCCTGCGCTCCCAGCAGCTCATTCGTTACGACCGCGACGCGCTGTCGGCAGTACGTGAGCACATCCGCGTCATCGCCGAAGATGA
Organism: uncultured Gulosibacter sp.; assembly: GCF_963509965.1. NCBI lineage: Bacteria > Bacillati > Actinomycetota > Actinomycetes > Micrococcales > Microbacteriaceae > Gulosibacter > uncultured Gulosibacter sp. The sequence continues at coordinate 64,835 of NZ_CAUPDE010000004.1, read as the reverse complement.
AGACCTACCCGCACACGGCGAGTCGGTCGACGCACGGTTCAGCTAGGGGCAGGGATGTATTGCCCGTTTTGTCGGAACGAAGACTCGCGCGTGGTCGACTCGCGCACGATCGATGACGGTATCGCGATTCGGCGGCGTCGGCAGTGCCCGGAGTGTGGGAAGCGGTTTTCGACGATCGAGACCGCGAGCCTGAGTGTCAAAAAACGTTCCGGTGTAGAAGAGCCATTCTCGCGCGAAAAAGTGAAAAACGGTGTGCGAAAAGCCTGCCAGGGTCGGCCCGTCACAGAAGCCGACCTGGGGCTACTCGCACAGCGTGTTGAAGAAACCATTCGCGCCAGTGGCGCCTCGCAGGTGGGTGCGCGTGATGTGGGGTTGGCAGTGCTGCCATTCCTTCGCGAGATCGACGACGTTGCGTATTTGCGCTTTGCCAGTGTGTACCGTGACTTTGATTCGATGCACGACTTCGAGCGTGCCATCGATCAGCTCAAGCACGATGGTGTCACCGCGAAATATTCCAGCTAACCCGATAGTGCCGACTAAGGCCCAAGCGAAAGGACCACAGTGTTCACTCGGCTCGTACGCTCCGGATATCAGGTCGTGTTCACCACGGTTTTTCGCCGGATGGACGCCGAACGAGCACACCACATTGCCGCCGGTGTGCTGCGCGGTATCGGGCGCTTCGAGGCAGCTCGCCGCGCGCTCGCACGCTGCACGCGCCCGGCGAGCTCGCTGAGTGTTGAGACTCTCGGCCTGGTTTTTCCGTCGCCGTTCGGTTTGGCGGCGGGGTTTGATAAGAACGCCGACATGGTTGATGGGCTAGCCGCGCTCGGTTTTGGTCACGTTGAGGTTGGCACCATTACACCTAAGGCCCAGCCCGGTAATCCGAAGCCGCGGCTGTTTCGGTTGGTTGATGATCGTGCGCTCATCAACCGCATGGGGTTCAATAACGATGGTGCTGAGAACACTCTCGAAAATCTTCGTGCCCGCCGCAACCAGCAGGCGATTGTGGGCATCAATATTGGCAAAAACAAGGTGACTTCGGCAGCGGATGCGGTGACCGACTATGTTTCAGCGGCCGCGACTGTGCGTGAACAGGCCGACTACCTGGTGATCAATGTCTCATCACCAAACACACCCGGACTGCGCGGCCTGCAGGAACTCGACGCCCTCGAACCCATTTTGCGGGCGACCCTCAAAGCTGCTGATGGAGTGCCGCTGCTGGTGAAGATCGCTCCCGATTTGGCTGACGACCAGGTGCAGCGCATCGCGCAGCTCGTGCGGCGCATCGGTCTTGCCGGCATTGTGGCAACGAACACGACCATCCAGCGCGAACCGCTTGCGACCAGCTCGCGAGTGGTGGAGGCCTACGGTGCCGGTGGGTTGTCGGGGGCACCGGTGCGCGATCGCTCACTCGAGGTGTTGAAGCTATTGCGCGCCGAGCTTGGTGATGGCCCCTGCATCATTTCGGTGGGTGGCGTGACTGATGAATACGACGTGCACGAGCGGCTCGCCGCCGGCGCCACTCTTGTGCAGGGGTACACGGCGTTTCTGTACGAAGGCCCGCAATGGGCGGCGGGAATTAACCGCGGACTTGAACGCCTGCGTCGCCGTGGACGCTAGCAGCTGCCGCAGCCGCATATGATGCGGTGCTGAGGAGCCAGCTGTTCGCAATCCCTGCGCCGCCACCGCGTTGACTACTTGTAGTTCGCGGTGAATGCAATCGAGCTGAAGCGCTTGACACGTGCCTTCGGCAGCCGCATGAACCGCATCTGCATACTGCGTGAGATGGCCTGCCACACGAAGCCTTTTTCGGTACGCGCCTCGCCGACGACTTTCGTGACGTGTTTACGAGCGATGAGCCCGAGCATGACGCCCTCAACGATGCAGACGAGCAGGTAGGTCCAGATAGCCAGCAGCGCAAAAGTGCTGTAATACTGCAATCCGGGGATCATGGTGGCGAAAATCACCAGGAACATGAACGGTACGAGTAGTTCGCCAAGCGTGAAGCGAATGTCAACGAAATCGCGAAGGTAGCGTTTTTGCGGGCCACGCTCTTTCGGACGCAGGTACTGGTCGTCACCGCGGGCCATACCCTCGCGTGCCTTAGCCTGTTCACGACGAATCTGCTCGCGCGCCTGTTTCGAAGCAGCCTTGCGGTTTTCCGGAACCAGCGGCTGAAAGTTTTGTGCCTCACGCTCGCGACGTCGAGGGGTGGGGCCTTTCTTCCCCTGTGTCGGCGCAGCGGCTTCGTTGTCGCTGTCTTTGGCCGGCTGGGTCTCGTGCTTTGCCATGGTTTTTGTTCTACCTCCGGGTGGCTAGGTGCTGTCTATCCTAGTTGACTCAGCCGCTGCCAGTACGCTGTCGCTATGTCGCAATCTCGTCAGGCGGACGCATCCGCAGCACTCGACCAATTCCGCAGCGACCTTGTCGACCGTGTCGACCTCGGTATGCCGCACACGATCGACCGGCTCGCCAAGCTGGTTCGCATCCCGTCAGTCTCTTGGGATGCATTTGATCGCGAACAGGTGCAGCGCAGCGCTGAATTTGTGTGCGATCAGCTCGAGCAGACCGGGCTCTTTGATGAGGTGGCAATTCACCAGTACGACGATGCTGCCGGCCGTCCGGGCCAGCCTGGGGTGATTGCGCATCGTGCACCTGCACCCGGCGCACCGACCGTGCTGCTTTATGCCCACCACGATGTGCAACCCCCCGGAGATGAACGCAAGTGGGAGTCGCCGGTGTACGAACCCACATTGCGCGGCGAGCGCCTCTATGGTCGCGGTTCGAGCGACGACAAGGCCGGTGTGATGCTGCACATTGCCGCACTCGAAGCGCTGCGCGATATCTGCGAGGCGCACCAGCAGCGGCTGCCGATCGGGATCTCGGTGTTTATTGAGGGCGAAGAAGAAAACGGCTCGCGAAGCTTTGGGCGCTTCCTCGACGAACATCGAGATGCGCTTGGCGCCGACTACATCATTGTGGCCGATAGCGATAATCCGAGCACCGAAACACCCGGGCTCACGGTCGCGCTGCGAGGCAATGTGACGTTTGCGCTCACAGTGCGATCGCTGACGGGCGCGTGGCATTCGGGCATGTTCGGGGGAGTGGCCCCCGATGCCATGCTGGTGCTGATCCGACTGTTGAACAGTCTGTGGGACGAAAACGGTTCGGTTGCGGTTCCGGGCGTGCTCTCGCATGCTGCAGCGGTGCCCGATTACGACGAGCGGCAGCTGGCACGCGAGATCGGTGCGCTCGGGGGTGAGCTGATCGGCGTGGGGCCGGTGCGAGCGCGCACCTGGTATCAGCCGGCGATCACCATCACCGGGATTGATGCACCATCAGTGGCAGAGTCATCGAACACGCTGCTACCCGAGGTTCGGGTGCGGGTGTCGGCCCGGGTTGCTCCGGGTCAGCCAGCGCAGGAGGCGGCCGAAGCGTTGATGGCGCATTTGCGCGCACAGGTGCCCTGGGGTGCAGAGCTTGAGTTTGACGACTTGGATGTGGGGGAACCATTCCTCGTCGATACCAAAGCTGCCGGTGTTGAGCGGATGTGTGCCGCAATGCGCGGCGCATGGGGTGCTGAGCCCGAACTCACCGCGATCGGTGGTTCGATTCCGTTCATTGCTGAGCTGGTTGAGCGGTTCCCGAGCGCTCAGATTCTCGTGACCGGGGTGGAAGACCCCGAAACTCGCGCACACTCACCGAATGAGTCGCAGCACCTTGGTGTGCTGCGCAAGGCGATCAAGACAGAGGCGCTGTTTCTTGCGGGTCTAGTGCTCGAGGATGAAGCGGTCTCTGAGCCGGAATAAACAGCTCGATAGCAGCGTTATCTAACGAAACAATTGGGAGGAACCATGACCACCGAAATCCAAACTGATGAGGTGATCGGCCTGAATGGCATCACCATGACCGAGCACACGCACGGGGTGAAACTTACCCAGGCTGCAGTTGACAAGGTGAAGGCGCTGCTCAACCAGGAGGGGCGCACCGACCTGCGGTTGCGTGTCGCCGTGCAGCCCGGCGGCTGCTCGGGCCTGATCTATCAGCTGTATTTCGATGAGCGTGAGCTCGAGAATGATGCTGTGGTCGACTTCGACGGTGTTGAGCTGATTGTGGATGAGATGAGCGTCCCGTATCTCGAAGGCGCCACAGTTGATTTCAGTGACACGATCGAAAAGCAGGGATTCACGATCGACAACCCCAACGCGGCCGGCTCGTGCGCCTGCGGCGATTCATTTCACTAATACCCACATCGAATCGGCGGTTGGCAGGGCATTTTGTCGACAAGCGGCGCGCACGCGGGGTGGCGTGGGCGTCGCTCGTTCAAAAATGTGACTACACTGTGAGTCGTCTGTATGCGTCTTCTCGAAAGGTCCATCGTGCGGAAGAACCACACTAAGAAGTGGCTAGCCGGAGGTACGGCCGCGCTAGCGGCGCTGGTGCTCACCGGCTGCCATGACACAGTACGTGCGGGCTATATGCCTGGCCACGAGGGCATCAGCGACATTGGTGATGCCATCGGTACCTTCTGGGCCAACTCGTGGGTCGCGCTCATGGGCGTAGGCCTGCTGACCTGGGGCCTGGTTATCTGGGCTTCGGTTGCCTATCGTCGCCGGAAGAACGAGACCGGTATGCCGCTGCAGATGCGCTACCACATGCCGATCGAGATCATGTTCACCGTGATCCCGGTCGTGCTGGTTGCTGGTTTTTTTGCTTTCACCGCACGCGAACAGGCCAACATCGAAGAGAACTGGGCCGAAGATGAGCGCGAGGTGCACATCGAGGTGTACGGCAAGCAGTGGGCCTGGGACTTCAACTACCTCGAGGTCGAGGGCTCAGACTACAACCACGAGGCCGTGTACTACCAGGGTGTTCAAGCCGAAGAAGTCCGCGATGCCGACGGTAAGACCACCGGCGAAATCAACATGGACAAGCTGCCCACGCTCTACCTGCCGGTTGACGCAAAGGTCACTATCGACCTGAAGTCGCGTGACGTTGCCCACTCGTTCTGGGTGCCGCAGTTCCACTACAAGGAAGACACGATTCCTGGCAAGACCAACCAGATGTCGTTCATTCCAACCGAAGAAGGCACCTACATCGGTAAGTGCGCCGAACTGTGTGGTGAGTACCACTCAATGATGCTGTTCCAGGTCAAAGTGGTATCGAAAGACGAATACGACAAGTACCTCAACAGCCTCGCCGCCCAGGGCAACACTGGCGCCGTCGGCGACGAGTACAACCGCAACTTGCACAACCCGGGTACCAAGGTCCCCGAGATCCAACACGAAGAGCACTAAGGCAGGGTAAAGATGAGTTCAACGCTTAACCGGCCGACAGGCATCGAAGGTAACGACGGACCGCTCACGGTTTCCGACCTCGACCGCAACACGATCGGCAAAAAAGGCAACGCAATCGTTGACCTACTGACCACTACCGACCACAAGAAGCTCGGATACATGTACCTGGCTTCATCGGTTGTCTGGTTCTGCATTGGTGGTGTACTTGCGCTGCTGATCCGCGGTCAGCTGTTCGCACCCGGCATGGAAATGATCGCCACCAAAGAACAGTTCAACCAGCTGTTCACGATGCACGGCACGATCATGCTGCTCATGTTCGCGACCCCGCTATTCGCTGGCTTCGCCAACGTGCTCGTGCCGCTGCAGATCGGTACCGCTGATGTTGCCTTCCCGCGACTGAACGCGTTTGCCTACTGGCTGTACAGCTTTGGTGCCATCATCGCGGTGCTTGGCTTCCTCACCCCGCAGGGGGCGGCCTCGTTTGGTTGGACCGCGTACACACCGCTGTCGCTGTCAACCTTCAGCCCCGGTGCCGGTGGCGACCTGTGGGTAGCGGGTCTTGCTCTCACCGGTTACGGCACCATCTTCGGTGCCGTGAACTTCATCACCACGATCCTCACCATGCGTGCTCCCGGTATGACCATGTGGCGTATGCCCATCTTCACTTGGAACGTGCTCATCACCTCGATTCTGGTGCTGTTCGCATTCCCGGTGCTCACCGCCGCCTGGTTTGGTCTGCTCATGGACCGTGTTTTTGGAACCCACATCTACGACGTAGATGCCGGCGGCACGATCCTCTACCAGCACCTGTTCTGGTTCTTCGGTCACCCAGAGGTGTACGTCATTGCGCTGCCGTTCTTCGGTATCGTCTCGGAAATCTTCCCGGTGTTCAGCCGCAAGCCGATTTTCGGTTACAAGACGCTGGTGCTCGCCACTATCGCGATTGCCGCACTCTCGGCCTCGGTGTGGGCACACCACATGTACGTGACCGGGTCGGTGCTGCTGCCGTTCTTCGCCCTGATGACCATGCTCATCGCGGTGCCAACCGGTGTGAAGATCTTTAACTGGATCGGTACCATGTGGCGCGGCTCGATCACCTTCGAAACCCCGATGCTGTTCTCGCTCGGCTTCCTGGTTTCGTTCGTCTTCGGTGGTCTCACCGGTGTCATCCTCGCTTCGCCGATGCTCGACTTCCACGTCTCCGACACCTACTTCGTGGTGGCGCACTTCCACTACGTGATCTTCGGTACCGTGGTGTTCGCGATGTTCGCTGGCTTCTATTTCTGGTGGCCGAAATTCACCGGCAAGATGCTCAACGAACGTCTAGGCAAGATTCACTTCTGGATCCTGTTCGTCGGCTTCCACACCACGTTCCTGATCCAGCACTGGCTCGGTGTGATGGGTATGCCCCGCCGTTACTTCACCTACCAGGCGGAGGCCCACTTCACCTGGATGAACCAGGTTTCGTCGATCGGTGCCATCATTCTGGCGGTCTCGATGATCCCGTTCTTCATCAACGTGTACCTCACTCACCGCAACGGTAAGAAGGTGACCGTGAACGACCCGTGGGGCTACGGCGGCTCGCTCGAGTGGGCAACCAGCTGCCCGCCGCCGCGTCACAACTTCACTTCGATCCCGCGCATCCGTTCGGAGCGCCCGGCGTTCGACCTCAACCACCCCGAGCTCGCTGCACCCGGTGCACACAATGAGCCTGTCACCGTAGGCGGAAAGGCGTAAGACAGATGCGGACTAATGCAAAGCTCCTCTGGGTGCTCGCGTTCTTCTACGCGGTAATGGCTGCCGCGTACATCGCGTGGACCTGGGCTGACACCGGCCAACCCGAGCCCGTCGGTTCGGTAGCCTTCGTGCTGATGATCGCTTTCTCAGTGTTCATCGCGTTCTACCTTGACATTGAAGACAAACCCTTCCGCCGCAATCGCCTGCCCGAAGACCGGGAAGACGCCGAAATTGATGAGGCAGACTCAGAACTCGGCTTTTTCGCACCCCACTCGCTGTGGCCCGTCTTCACCGCGACCGGTATTGGCCTCGTGTTCGCCAGCATCGCCTTCGGTTGGTGGCCCGCCTTCTTCCTGGCCCCAATCGCGATCATCGGCGTGATCGGATGGTCGTACGAGTTTTACCGCGGCCATTACGGTCACTAGAAACTCACACGAAAATGCCGGTGCTGGTTGTTGACCAGCACCGGCATCTTCATTCTGCCGCCGTGGGCTTCCCGCGAGCGCCTAATAACTGAACACGCGGTGCACGGCAGCACCGCCGCGGGAAAGCGTCTGGCCACCACCGAGTTCCTCTAGCTCAACCAAAACACTGGTGCCGACCACCTCGCAGCCAATCTCGCGGATGAGCTGCTGTGCGGCCAACAGCGTTCCGCCGGTTGCGAGCACATCATCAAGTAGCAGCACCCGAGTGCCGCGAGGCAGGTCATCGTGCATCTCGATTACGGCCCTGCCATATTCCAGCGCATATTCAACCGAGGCAGCGGGTCGGGGAAGCTTCCCAGCCTTACGAATCGGAGCGAGGCCGACACCCGAATAAGCGGCGGCAGCTCCCGCAAACAAGAACCCTCGCGCCTCAACCCCCGCCACCACATCAAACTGTCCGGTGAAAGGGCGCAGCATCTCTGCGGTCACCGCACGTAGCGCCTCGGCATCAGCGAGCAGCGGCATGATGTCGCGGAAGATGACGCCCGGTGCCGGATAGTCGGGAATCGAAACGATCAGCGACTTTGCGCGTTCAAGTTCAGAACTGAGCATGCCTCCAGCCTAGTTTGCGCACGTGGCCCGCAGGTATCCGGGGGACTCTTCCGGAGCGCAGCTGATGCGGCAGCCGAACTAGAAATCTTGAGCGAGTTGCTGTTCACGGTCGAGCCGGAACAACAACTCGGTGATGCGCACGTGCACCCTCTCAACCCGCGGAATATCGTCAAGCAGCAGCGGATTATCCGCCGAGGTTTCGAGAATCAGCGTGCCGCAACGGAAAATTCGGTCGACAAACGAACGGTCGTACGAGACATTCGAGATACGGCTGAGCGGGATATCGTGCCCGGTTTTGTTGAAGATGCCCGACCGGGTAATGATGCGGCGATTGGTGACGGTATAGGTGGTGGTCGCCCACTTCAAAAGCGGCACGATCGCCACTGGGATGAGCAGAACGATCACCAGCCCAAGGATCACCCACGAGCCAATTGGCTGCCAATCAGCAGGCAGCACGACCGCGCCAACCACACCGGCAATGATGAGCAATAGACCGAGCAGCAACCAGCCCAGGATGCGTTTGATATGTGTGCGGAGGTGGTAGATGATCTGCTCATCGGTGCCGAGCAGGCGCTTCGGGATTCCCATAACTGAGAGCTTATTGCGCATCGGTGAATAGCGCATATGCGGGGCTTCAGATTGGAGTTCGGTACGCTGACGGTATGACCACTCTGCGTGAACTTCGAGCCACTATTGATGGGTTGTATCCCGCAGCCGATGCCCAGTCGTGGGATGCGGTTGGGCTTGTCAGCGGTGACCCAGATGTGGTGGTCGAGCGAGTGCTTTTCGCAGTTGACCCGGTAGCCGCCACAGTGTCTGAAGCGCTCGAATGGCGGGCACAGCTGCTGTTCACCCACCATCCGCTGCTGCTGCGCGGGGTCACCACGATCGCTGAAGACCGCTATAAGGGCGCCCTTCTGGCACAGTTGATTCGCGGTGGATGCGCACTCGAGTCGGCACACACGAACGCTGACGTTGTGGAATCGGGGCCCACCGGTACTATTTTTGACCGGCTCGGCATTCCTGTTGGTGCGCAGGCACGTACCCCGATTGAGCCGCTACCGAATAACCCGGCGCGCGGGGTCGGGCTGGTGGGAGAGCTACCACAAGCGATTACGCTCCGCGAGTTCGCCGAGCGGGTCGCTGAGATTTTTCCACCCACCGCCGGCGGAGTTCGTGTTGCCGGTGACCCCGAGCTACAGGTGCGTCGGGTGGCCTGCTGTTCGGGTGCCGGAGATTCGCTGCTTTCGCACCCGCTGGTGCGCGGCGCAGATGTGTATCTCACGAGCGATCTGCGTCACCATCCGGCATCCGAAGCACGCGAGCAGGCAATGCTGACCGGTGGGCCGGCACTCGTTGATACCGCGCACTTCGCCAGTGAGTGGCTGTGGCTCGATGGCGCGGCCGCACGCATCCGACAGGCACATCCCGATATTGAGGTGCGAGTGTCAACGCACAACACCGACCCGTGGACATTCACGGTGGCACAGCAGTAGTGACCGCCGTTACTTCGAGAGGAACACCGGCACGATGAGGGCCAGCACCGTACACCAGCTGCAATTGCTGAAACTCGCTGAGATCGATAGCGGGCACGCTCGGTTGCAGCACCTTGCCAAGCACATGCCTGAACACGAGCATCTGCTGTCGATCGAAAGCGACCGTCGCAGCCGTCGTCAGGCAGCGGCGCAGGCACACGGCGCGCTCGATGCGGCACAGGCAGAGTTGGTCCGCACCCGTGATGATGCGCGCGTGGTTGCAGAGCGTCGGGCTCGCGATGAACAGCTGCTTGCTGAATCGACCTCGACGAAAGACATTGCCGGGCTGCAGGCAGAGCTCGCAACCCTCACCAAACGCGGGGACGAGCTCGCCGCTACCGAACTTGAGCAAGAAGAAGCTGTGGCGGCACTACAGCAGAAGCTCGACACTGCGCGCGCCTCACTCGACGAGATCGAACAGCTCGCAGCTGACCTGCTGCAGCGGCGGGAACAGGCTCGCGACCACATCCGTGAACAGGCGCGCGATTTGGAGCTGCGTCGCAAAGCAATCGTTGACAGCATCCCCGCCGAACTGTTGCAGGAGTATGAGCGGGCACGCAAGACCTCCGGTGTCGGCGCGGCCGAACTGGTGGGCACCGTTTCGACGGCTTCCAACCTCGAACTCGGGCAAACCGAGCTGGCACAGATTCGCAGCCTCGCGGCCGATGAGCTCGCCTACTGCCCGGTTACTGGGGCGGTGCTCGTGCGCACTGCACGATCAGACCTGCAATAGCGTGCGGCCACGCTGCTGACTTGCTGCGGATACGGCTACACTTGTTCCTTGCGAATAGGGTCGGCCAGGCGATCGCGATTCACTCCGGTGAATCGAGGAACGTCCGGGCTCCGCAGAGCAGGACGGTGGGTAACACCCACCCGGGGTAACCCGCGAGCTAGTGCCACAGAAAATATACCGCCCCGAGAACGGGTAAGGGTGAAAAGGTGCGGTAAGAGCGCACCGGGTGCGCGGTGACGTGCATCGCACGGTAAACCTCGTCTGGAGCAAGGCCAATAGGGAACGTTGACGCGGCTCGCCGAGTTCCCGGGTGAGCTGCTAGAGCGGCACGGTAACGTGTCGTCGAGATAGATGGTCGCCACGGGGGAACCCGTACAGAACCCGGCGTATCGGCCGGCCCGTTCGTAACTTGCATAGCTACAAGCTGCTATTCCCAGCCCGAAGCTCCCAAGAGCGCAGCCCCAATAATCCCGGCATTATTCCGTAACTTTGCGGCCACGACCGGGGTGTTCACCTCGATGAGCGGGATGAATTCGTCCGCGCGCTTTGAAACTCCGCCCGAGATTACGAACACATCCGGAGAGAAGAGCTCCTCAAGCTTGCGAAAATAGGGGGAGAGCCGGGCACACCAGGTGGCGTCGTCGAGACCCTCACGCTCGCGCACTTTCGCTGAGGCAAACTTTTCGTAATCGGCGTGGCAGGCGAGGTCCATATGGCCGAGTTCGGCGTTTGGGAAAAGCTTGCCGCGGTAAACCAGCGCTGAACCGATCCCGGTGCCGAGTGTCAGCACGAGCACCGAACCCTTTGCGGCATCCGCATTCCCAAACCTCACCTCGGCAACTCCGGCAGCATCCGCATCGTTCACGAGTGAAACCTGCGCGCCCAGCGCCTCACCGAACATGGAGCGGGCATCGAACCCCACCCACTCTGGCGCGATATTTGCGGCGCTTGTCGAGTGGCCGTGACGGATTACCGCGGGCATACAGATGCCGATCGGGAGCGTGTCGAGGGCCGGAACTTTCGCATCGAGCAGCTGGGCGCGGATGTGGCCCATCAGCGTGCACACCGCGGCACGCACATCCGCGATGGTGGCACCCGGTGGCGTGGGTTCTTTGCACCGTTTGCCGAGCAGTTTGCCTTTTTTACAGTCGACGACACCACCCTTGATGCCGGTGCCGCCAATATCAATCCCAATTGCGTAGCGTGCCGTTTTCGCCATGGTGCTGCCACTATCCGTTTCGCTGTGATGCCGGAAGCGTGAGGATTTCGGGACCATCCTCGCCAATGAAGATCGTGTGTTCGAACTGCGCGCAACGCGAACCGTCGCGGGTGACGATTGTCCAGCCGTCATCCCACGAGCGCCAGTCTTGCGAGCCGGTTACCAGCATCGGCTCAACGGTGAACACCATGCCGGGTTCAATCACATCGGTGAAGCGATCGGTGTCGTAATGCGGAATGATCAGACCACTGTGGAAGGCGCGGCCCACGCCATGGCCGGTGTAGTCGCGCACCGACTCGTAACCGAAACGGCCCGCGTATTTTTCGATCACCCGACCGATGACGTTTACCTGACGGCCAGGCTTTGCCGCGCGAATACCGCGCATCATGGCCTCATGAGCGACATCGACGAGCTGTTGTGATTCGGCATCGACCGTGCCGACGGTATACATCCGATTGGTGTCACCGTGCATTCCATTGAAATAAGCGGTGACATCAATGTTGAGGATATCCCCGGCTTCGAGCACAGTGTTGTCGGGGATGCCGTGGCAGATGCACTCGTTGAGCGAGGTGCAACACGACTTCATGAATCCGCGATAGCCGAGGGTCGAGGGATAGGCGTCGCGTTCAATCAGGAAGCTATGGGCGAGTTCGTCGAGCCGATCGGTGGTGACACCGGGCACAACGAATTGCTCGAGATACTCGAGGCAGTCGGCTGCGATCTGCGAGGCCGCGCGCACCCGCTCGAGCTCTTCTGCGCTGTAAAAGTCGCCGGTGCCATCGGGTTCGTTTGGTTCCGCACGATCCACATATTCGGGGCGAGGGATATGGTTGGGAACGGTGCGGCGCGGAGAAATTACGCCTGGGATGAGCAAACCCTGTGAATCTTTCGGCATGGTTTGATCCTAGTGCGCCGAACCTTAAGCGCGTTGGTGCTGTTACACCACCGCGCCTGCGGCAGCTATTCGGCTCGGCATGCCAGCATGGGGACATGTTTGGAAAGAAAAAGATCCAGTACTGGTACAACACCCGCACCGGCGAAGTTGAACGCGGCAAGCAATCGCCCGCGAACGAGCTGCTCGGGCCCTTTGAAACTGCTGATCAAGCGCTGCACGCCTATGACCGGCTGCGGGCCAACGCGGCGGCGTGGGCGGAAGAAGACGCTCGCGAAGAGGCGGAGCGAAACGGCGAACAGTACGACTAGGCCGCCGCGCCGCTATTGTGTGGTGTTCTCGTAGATTTCCGCATCGGAAGGGTAGGCGCCCGAACGAACATCGTTGACGTAGTTGCGGGTCGCCTCGCCGAGCACCCCAGCCAGATCGGCGTAGCGGCGAACAAAACGGGGTGCGCGACCGGTGGTCAGCCCGAACGCATCCTGCCACACAAGAATCTGACCGTCGCAGCCGGCCCCGGCACCAATCCCGATCGTTGGGATCTGTAATTGTTCGGTAACCCGGCTCGCTACATCCGCCGGCACCATCTCGAGCACCACGGCGAAGGCACCGGCACGTTCAACGGCCAGCGCATCGGCAAGCAGCTGTGCCTCGGCCGCGCCGCGCCCCTGCACTACGTGTCCACCGAGACCGTGCTCTGACTGCGGAGTGAACCCGACATGCCCGCACACGGGGATACCCGACTCGGTGAGCCGGCGGATCTGCGCCGCCATGCGCTCACCACCCTCGAGCTTGACGGCCGCAATATTGGCTTCTTTCATGAACCGCGACGCGGTCTGCCACGCCTGCTCGGGCGAGTTTTCATACGAACCGAAGGGCAGGTCGGCCACCACCAGGGCGCGCTGTGCCGCACCAGAAACCGCGCGCGCCATGGGAATGAGCTCATCCGCGGTGATGGGTAGGGTCGTCTGGTAGCCGAGCACAACGTTTGCTGCCGAGTCACCAACCAGCAGCAGGTCTACATCGGCAGCATCGAAGATCGCGGCCGTGAGCGCGTCATAGCTGGTCAGTGCGGTGATCTTGTGGCCGGCAGCTTTCGCCTGGGCAAAATGCCGGGTGCGAATACGCTTGCGAGGTTCTGGCTGATTCATGTCGACAGTCTAAGCCGCGCCAGTGGCACCAACCGGCAATGCAGCGGGCACAAATGCCGTGACGGTAGCCTGGAACATATCCGCAGCAGCTGGAATGCGACGATATTCTCGGAAGGTGTGCACCTATGAGTCGGCAGCAAGACTACGTGCTCCAAGCCATCGAAGAACGCGATATTCGCTTCGTGCGGCTGTGGTTTACCGATGTGAACGGCTCGCTCAAGTCGGTGGCGCTGGCCCCCGCCGAGGTTGAGGGCGCCTTTTCCGAGGGGGTGGGCTTTGACGGTTCATCAATTGAAGGGCTCACCCGGCGCACCGAATCCGACATGCTGCTGCGACCCGACCCGTCTACCTTCCAGGTGCTGCCGTGGCGGCATGTTGACCCCACCGCCCGCATGTTCTGCGATCTCACCACCCCCGACGGGCAGCCCGCAGCCGCCGACCCGCGTGGCGTGCTACGCCGGGCTCTCGACCACGCCGCCGAGATGGGATTCGGATTCTTCGTGCATCCAGAAATCGAGTTTTACCTGTTCGAATCGGGTAAACCCGGCCCTGAGGGCCTGATCCCGGTAGATGAAGCGGGCTATTTCGACAATGTCGCCGGCGGCACCACTCACGAGTTCCGCCGCCGCGCCGTGCGCCTGCTCGAAGAACTCGGCATCCCGGTGGAATACAGCCACCACGAGGGCGGCCCCGGACAGAACGAAATCGACCTGCGCTACGCCGACGCCCTCACCATGGCCGACAACATCATGACCTTCCGCACCGTAGTGAAAGAAGTTGCCGTCGAACAGGGTGTGTTCGCCTCATTCATGCCGAAGCCGGTAAGCGGTTGGCCAGGTTCGGGGATGCACTGCCATCTATCGCTTTTCGAAGGCGACACGAATGTGTTCTACGAGCCGGGCGCGCGTCACCAGCTCTCGCAGACTGGGCGCCGATTCATTGCGGGGCTGCTGCGTCACGCCCCCGAGATCACCGCCCTCACCTGCCAATCAGTGAACTCGTATAAGCGCATCTGGGGCGGTGATGAGGCCCCAAGCCACGTTTGCTGGGGGCACAACAACTCATCGGCCCTGGTGCGCGTGCCCACCTACAAACCCAATAAAGGCAATTCAGCACGCGTGGAATACCGGGCAATCGACTCGGCAGCCAACCCCTACCTGGCATTCGCGGTCATGCTCGAAGCTGGGCTCAAGGGCATCGCCGAAGAATACGAACTGCCCGAAGAAATCGATGGCGATCTGAGCGACCTCAGCGAACGCGAACGTCGCGTGCTGGGCTTTACAACGCTGCCATCCAACCTCGACAGCGCCCTCGAACTCACCCAAGAATCGGAGCTCGTTGCACAAACCCTCGGCGAGCAGCTATTCAGCTATTTCCTCGACAACAAACACGATGAGTGGCGCCAATACCGAGCACAGATCACCGATTACGAGCTGCGCACCGGGCTCGCGAAGTATTAGTCACGGAGGTGGCCGTGCGCACCGCAACCCGAACCGAACTCATCCGCCTCGGTTATTCCAATCCGACTGCGGCACTCGAAGACATCGCGGCAATCGCCGAACTGCTGAGCATCGACAGCGAGGCAGTGCTGGCAGTCATCGGCAACACCACAGCAAACCCCGACGGCGCGGTCGCGGCGCTGCGGCGCATCCTCGAACGTAACCCGCAGCTGCACGAGGCCTGGCATTCGGAGTTGCGGATGCTGCGTAGCGCGGCAACACTCACGGGGGCATCTGTAGCTTTTGGTGAGTTTTTGCGCCGGCATCCCGATCGGCTCGAATGGATTCATGCTCGCAGACACGAGCTGCCCAACCGGGCCCAGGTTTTTAGCGCCATGCAGGACGCGGTGGCCGACACCAGCGGCGAAGCCGCGGTGAGCGCCTTACGCATCGCTTACCGCTCAGTGCTGGCCTGGATCGCGCTCTACGACCTACGCCTCGACGATCCGGCAGTATCACTGCACCGCATCGCTGGCGTGCTTGCCGACTTGGCCGATGCGACCGTTGAAACCGCGCTGCAACTTGCCCGCGCCGAGGTGTCGTGTGAAACCCCCGGGTTCGGAAAATTCCCAGCCTCGCAGGTGGCGCAGGTTCGACTCGCGGTGATCGCAATGGGCAAATGCGGCGCCCAAGAACTCAACTATGTGTCGGATGTCGACGTCCTGTACGTTGCCGAAGCGCAGCCCGAAAGCGAACTCAGCAACACCCAGGCCACAGAAATCGCCACGGCAATTGCGCGACGCATGATGCGCATCATAGAAGCGCCAGCCATCGAACCCGGCCTGTGGGAGATCGACCCCAACCTGCGTCCCGAAGGACGCCAGGGCGCCCTCGTGCGCACGCTCGACGCCTACCGTCGCTACTACGAAAGCTGGGCCGAGAACTGGGAGTTTCAAGCCCTGCTTAAAGCGCGCCCGATGGCCGGTGACAACGAACTTGGCGCCGCGTTCATCGAGACCATCGAACCACTCGTATGGCAGGCCAGTGAACGCGACGACTTCGTACTGCAGGTGCAAGCAATGCGCGAACGCGTGATCGCGAACATTCCCACCGACCAGGTGCAGCGCGAACTCAAACTCGGGCCCGGCGGCCTGCGCGATATCGAGTTCACAGTGCAGCTACTACAGCTGGTGCACGGACACACCGACACCTCACTGCGGGTTCGCTCCACACTCGACGCGCTCAGCGCTCTTGTTGCACAGGGGTTCATCGGCCGCGATGACGGTGCCAACTTCATCAACGACTATCGTTTCCTTCGGCTGCTCGAACACCGCATCCAGCTGCGCCAACTGCGTCGCACCCACCTGTTGCCGGTTTCAGAAGCCGAACTACGCATCATTGCCCGCGGCGCCCGTCTCGGCACGGCAGCTCAATTGCAAACAGAACTCAATGAGGTGCGCCGACGCGTGCGGGGTCTACACCAGCAGGTGTTCTATCGGCCACTACTGAGCGCCGTAGCCGCCCTACCCAGCGAATCGTTCCAGCTCACCAGTGCACAGGCAGAAATGCGGTTGCGTGCCAGCGGCTATCGTGACCCGCAGGGCGCGCTCAACCACATCAATGCCCTTGTGCGGGGTGTGTCACGACGCGCAACAATGCAGCGGCACCTGCTGCCGGTGTTTATCGAATGGCTGGGCCGTGGTGCCAACCCCGACCAGGGGCTTCTGGCGTTTCGCAAACTCTCGGAACAAAACGGCGAAGCATCCTGGTATCTGCGGCTACTGCGCGACTCCAACCTTGCCGCCCGAAGGTTGTGCGCGCTGCTGTCATCGAGCAGATTCTGTGCGGCGTTTTTCGAACTCTTTCCCGAAGCGGTTCGGTGGCTCGATTCGGATGACCGACTGCAACCCACCGGCCTTGAAGCACTCGAAATCGAGTTCGCGGGCGCACTCAAACGACATCGACAAACGAACGACCTCGCGCGAATCATCCGCACTATGCGGCGGCGGGAGGTGCTCCGATTGGCGATCGGGTTCATCCTCGGCATCAACGACATCGACCAGACCGCTCAGGGACTCACCGATATCGCCACCGCCACCATTCGCGCTGCCGACGCCAGCGCCCGACTGCTCGACGACAACCCACACCCCGATACCGAGTTCGCCATTATCGGGATGGGCCGCTACGGCGGTGCCGAACTCGGATTCGGATCGGATCTCGACGTCATATTCGTGTACCGAGGCAATGAGTACGGCGATGAACAGCGCTGGGCGCAGCAGCATATTCAGCGAATGATGGAACTCACCAGCGATCCACGACTACCGCTCGACCTTGACGCAGCACTGCGCCCCGAAGGTAAGGCCGGGCCACTGGCTCGTTCGCTGGACGCCTACCGCAGCTACTACGAGCGCTGGTCACTCAGCTGGGAAGCTCAGGCACTGTTGCGGGCCGCCCCGGTAGCTGGCAGCGTGCCGCTCGGCGACGATTTCACTGCCGTGGCCGAACCAATCCGCTACCGTGCCGATGGGCTTGCCACAACCGATCTGCGTGAGATTCGCCGCATCAAAGCCCGAGTCGAATCAGAACGCCTGCCACGCGGCGCCGACCCGCGCCGCCACCTCAAACTCGGTCGCGGATCACTCAGCGACGTGGAATGGCTCGTACAAACCTGGCAGATCAACCGGGCCCACGATATTCCCGGACTGCGCACCACGTCGACGCTCACCGCGCTCGCGGTGGCGGAAGACGCTGAGCTGGTCACCCCCGAAGATGCGCAGGTGCTGAGGCGAGCCTGGTTGTTGGCGTCACGTATCCGCTCGGCCGTGTACCTGTTTGCCAACACCCAGACCGATGTGCTGCCATCCGACCCGGTTGAACTCGAGGGCGTTGCGCGACTTCTGGGATATTCGGCGGGTAGCGGTCTCGATCTCGAGAACGACTATCTCGAGGCAACGCGGCGTTCGCGGCAGGTGTTCGAACGGCTGTTTTACGGAGACGAATAGCTCCGCAGCAAAGCGTAGTTGGTGTGGCAACAACATGACCGCTGTGGACAAGCTAAAGCTGTGCCACAGCGGTCATATTGTGTGAGCTGTTACCGCATTCGGTCAGTCACTAGCAACCGAAAGTGGTCTCGAACTCGAAGGGGTGGGGAAGTGCGGCCAGGGGCGCCACATCCGAGTTGATCTTCAGATCGATCCAGGTGCGGATGAGGTCTTCGGTAAACACGCCACCCTTGAGCAAGAACTCGTGGTCGGCCTCGAGCGCGCGCAGCGAGTGGATCAACGAGGTCGATAGCTGGGGGATGTCGGCCGCTTCTTCGGGCGGCAACTCGTAAAGATCCTTATCGACCGGTGCGATCGGCTCGATGCGGTTGTCGATACCGTCAAGGCCTGCCATCAGCTGCGCGGCAAACGCGAGGTAGGGGTTGGCCGAACCGTCAGGAACGCGGAACTCGATGCGCTTGGCCTTCGGATTGGCGCCGGTGATGGGGATGCGAACGGCGGCCGAACGGTTGCCCTGCGAGTACACCAGGCTGATCGGGGCCTCGTAACCCTTCACCAGGCGGCGGTACGAGTTCGACGACGGGTTGGTGAAAGCGGCCAAGGCGTTCGCGTGCTTGAGGACGCCACCGATATACCAGCGGGCGGTGTCGGAAAGCGATGCATAGCCGGCCTCGTCGTAGAACAGCGGAGTGCCGTCTTTCCACAGCGATTGGTGGGTGTGCATTCCCGAACCGTTATCGTGGGCGAGCGGTTTGGGCATGAAGGTGGCGACCTTGCCCCAGTCGTGCGCTACGCCCTTGACGAGGTACTTGAACTTGAGCAGATCGTCAGCTGCGCGAACCATAGTGTCGAAACGGTAGTTGATCTCTGCCTGGCCACCGGTACCCACCTCGTGGTGGGCGCGCTCAAGGTGCAGACCAGCCTCCATGAGGGTCACCGAGATCGCGTCGCGGATGTCGGCCTGCTTGTCGGTGGGTGACACGGGGAAGTAGCCGCGCTTCAGTGGAATCTTATTGCCAAGGTTGTTGCCGTCCTCTTCGGCAGCCGAGTTCCAGTACCCCTCGTCGGAGTCGACCTCGTAGAAGCTGCGGTGGGCACTGACGTCATGACGAACGCTGTCGAACAGGTAGAACTCGGCTTCGGGAGCGAAAAACGCGGTGTCGGCAATACCGGTTGAAGCGAGGTACTGTTCAGCTTTCTTGGCCACCTGGCGGGGGTCGCGGTGGAAGATCTCGCCGGTGCGCGGATCGTAGATGTCGAAAATTACGATGAGTGTGGGTTCGGCACGGAAGGGATCAACGTATGCGGTGGACACATCGGGGATCAGCTGCAAATCTGATTCGTTGATCTGCGCAAAGCCGGCGATTGAAGAGCCGTCAAATAGCTGCCCTACCGAGAAGAACTCATCGTCCACAGAGTCTGCCGGGATGGTGAAGTGCTGCTGCACCCCGTGCAAGTCACAGAACCGAACGTCGACGAAGACGATCGCATTCTCTTTAATAAACGTCATCAATTCTGCGGGCGTGGTGAACATTGTTCTCCAGTCGTTGTGCGGGTTGGGCGTAATGCCGAAACGAGCCCGGTGCCACAACACCTGTGGCCCGCCTTGCATGAATCAATGATACGGGTCGTCATTTCAATGACGTTCAGCCCGATGCAGGAAATCTTGCTGAGCAATACACTTCAAGTCATGTCGAACTCCTCCACCGCACCAGAATCCGCCTACCCGGGGCAGCGCTTGGGGCTGCCCGAAGAAGGGCCGGGATCGATCGCCAGCTACGGAAGGCGAATAGTTGGGCTGATGATCGATTGGGGGCTTGCCTGCCTGCTGTCCTGGCAGTTTTTCGACTATCACCCGGCAGCCATCATGGTCTTGTTCGTGGTCATTACGGCCCTGACCATCACCCTCTTTGGCGGCTCGATCGGGCATCTGCTGTGCGGGATGCGTTTGAACACGATCGCAGGTAAGGCCCCGGGGTGGTGGCGTCCCTGGATCCGACAGACTCTCGTGGTGGTTGTGGTTCCCGCGCTGATTACCGACCAAGACCAGCGCGGTGCGCATGACGTGCTCTCGGGGCTTGTACTTCGTCGCTATATTGCCGAGTAGACAAGAGTCGGTTGACGAAAATGGTGGTGGCCAGACAAGTGACCACCACCGAACCATTGGCTGCGACTAGCGCATTTGCGAACGCGAGGGGCGAACCCGGTTCGGGTCGATGCCCTTCGGAATTGGCAGCGACGACTGTTGCAGCGATGCGAGTCGCTTGTCGACGGCGAGGATTTCGGCCCGGTTCAGTTTTTTCGGGAGTTTTCTCAGTTCACGGCGCAGCTGACCGAGTTTGATCCCGCCCTGGCCCACGAGGATGTGGTGCACCGGCACGTTCGGCAATATCCGCTGCAGTTTGCGGCGTTCATCAGCCAGTAGCTTCTTCGACGCGGCGCTATCCGACTCGGTAACAAGCACGACGCCGGGTTTACCTACTGCCCGGAACACAACGTCCTGGGTGCGTGGGTTCATGGCTACCGGGGTCTCGCTGGTCTTCCACTGGCCCCGAAGCCCCGACGAGAGCACCGCACCCGAGGCTCCTTTTTGGCCCTCGAGCTGGCTGTAGGCAACGCGCTCGGCTCGACGGTTGAGGGTCATCATGAACAGCAGCAGCGCCACCAGCAGTGACAGCAGCATCATCAGGATCCACATGACCCAGTTGTTGTGGTACACAAACACAACCAGTAGTGCACCGGCAGCGATCGGGAGCACCACGGCCGCGATCATCAACACCACCGCGACCTTGTCGTATTTGGCTGTCATCTTGACGATGTCGATAATTTGCCGGATGCGTCCGGGCTGCTTCTGCGTCTGTGCGCTCGATGTTTTCGCCATAGTTCTCAATTCTAGGTGGGATCAGTCACGTCGGTAGAAACCTCACGTGCGCTGTGAGCGAGATCGCAGTTTCCACAGCCCAGCGGCAACTCGAGTTTCCACAGCGACCTCATTGTCGCGGCGGCGCCGCGGGATCATCGACGACACTTGGCTGCCATGACGAGCACTACTACACGACACCGGCAGGCAGCCGAGCCGCAGCTGGGCGAGGTAATCGCTGGCTGGCGGTTGGTGCGCAGGCTGAGTGATGATGCGGGCGGACGTGCCCAGTTTGCGGTTGTGGGGGAGCGCGGTGATGCGGCTCCGGTTGCAAGCGGGCACTGGGGTGCATTTATCACCGTGGATCCCACAACGATCAGCTATCTCGAACGCCGTGCGGTGGTGGTGCCCGTAGCTGAGTCGGCAGCGCTCCTGACCGAGTGCGAGGTTCGTAGCCGACTCGCGGCCGATTTCGTCTGCCGAGCCGAAGAGGTGCCCGCCACTGAACAATGGCGCATTGCGATTTATCCGCTGCACTATCTGACAAACTACGCAGAGTATGTGGCCAATGGCGTTCGGCTCGATGCCGGCAGTATTGTCACCATGCTGGTGCCGATTGCCGAGACCGTGTCGCTGGCGCATCGCAGCGGGCTAGCTCATGGCGAACTCAGTTTGCGCTGCTGCTACGTTGATGAGTCGGGCCGGCCTCAGCTGGGCGATTGGCATGCCGCTACCGATCTGACAAAACTGTCGAATCTGCGCCGCGATCTGCAGGTTGGGGCCGATCTGCGGGCGCTCGGACAGATCGCCGACGCATTGCTGGCGCAGTGTTCGACCGCTGCCGGATCGACACTGCGCCAGGCAGTTGATCGACTGCGCAGCGGTGTCGCTGACGACCAGGCGGCTGCCGCACTGCTTGACGCGCTGTTTCGCTGGACACCAGCCACGGCTATACCACCACTCACACGAGAGCAGCCTCGGGGTGAAACCGCGGCCCTGCAAGAGCAGTTTGGCGGTTGTAAAGGCACGTTGGCGACCGGGGGAGTTGATGATGAGCCGCTGGTGGCGAAAACTTCGCGTAGGCGCTTTGCTGCGGTCGAGCCGTTTGTCGAGCGCTGTAGACGGCTGGCCGCACCAATTCGGCCGGCGATCTGGCTGGTGGTGGCTGCAATTGGTGCAGCCACGGTGATGGCGAGCGTGGCGCTACAAACCGCCGGCGCCAGCGCGGATGCAGCAGACCCGGGTGCCAGCGCGGTAGGAGCTGTCGAATTCGACACGGGTGGTCGGGTGATGTCAGTGGAAACAGCTGGCACCTCGGCAGTAGCACCTCCCACCGACGAGCATGCTGCTGGCGGTGACGGTGCAACGCATTTTGCCGATGATTCGGCCGCAGCTGTAGAAGAGCTCGTTCAGCGGCGCAACGCCTGCCTGGAAGCGGGGGATGCTGAGTGCCTTAACGAGGTGTACGCGGCCGCTGCGCCCGGGCTCGAGATTGACGTTGAAGCGATCGGCGCCGGTCAGCAGCACGAACGCATGATCACTGTCGGACAGTGGCACAAAAGCACGGATCTGGGAGATATTGAGCTCTATCGCAGCGCGGATGGGCATGCTGCAGTGGCGGTGATGCGTGACCTCGATCACGGGTGGCGGTTGCGTGAGGTGTGGCTTCACGCTGAATGAACCCGGCCCGGTCGACGTGCCGAAAACGGTTGTGGGTGGACCACCGGGGTGATCCACCCACAACTTCTGGGCGGCGGTACGCAGCTGACGTTAAATACCGAGGTTCCCCTCGAATGCCCCCTCTTCAAGGCGGTGCTTCACCTGGGCGAGGAATCGAGCGGCATCGGCACCGTCGATGATGCGGTGGTCGTAGCTGAGCGCCAGATACACCATCGATCGAACCGCGATTGCTTCGCCACCGTCGGCAGTGGGAACGACAGCTGGACGCTTCACAACCGCACCGGTACCGAGAATTGCTTCTTGCGGCAGGAACACGACCGGAGTATCGAACAACGCGCCGCGCGAACCGGTGTTGGTGACTGTGAACGTACCACCAGCCAGTTCGTCAGGCAGCAGCTTGTTTTCGCGGGTGCGGGTTGCCAAATCATCGATCGACTTGGCGAGGTCGGCAATGCTCATGCCCGCGGCATTTTTGATGACCGGGGTGAGCAGGCCGCGCTCGGTGTCAACCGCCATCGAGATGTTCTCGTAGCCGGGGTAGACGATCTCATCGCCCTGGACAGACGAGTTAATGATCGGGTAGGTCTGCAGCGCCTCGACGGCTGCGAGGGTGAAGAAGGGTAGGTATGAGAGCTTCGAACCGGTCTTCTCGACGAACTCTGCCTTGCGGCGATTGCGAAGCTCGGCAACCCGAGTGACGTCCACCTCAACCACAGTAGTCAGCTGCGCGGTTTGCGTCATCGACTCGACGGCTCGCTGCGAAATAACCTTGCGCAAACGCGACATCTTCTGCGTGGTGCCACGCAGTTGCGAAACTTCAAACGGGGTCGGGGTTTCGGCCGAACCAGCGGCTGCAGCAGGAGCGGCGGGCGCCGGCGCTTCAACGGCGGCATTGAGGACGTCTTCCTTGCGGATGCGACCACCAACGCCGGTGCCGACGATCTTGCTGAGGTCAACGCCGCGTTGCTGCGCAAGCTTGCGCACGATCGGAGTGACGTAGCGGATGTCACCGACCGGCGCCTTTGGCGCAGCGGGAGCCTTGGGTGCTGCCGGTGCTGCCGGCGCTGATGTTGCGGGTACTGCGGTTGTGGCTGGGGCTTCCGGTTCCTGCGGGGAAGCGGCGGATGCTGCAGGTTCTTCCTGGGTCGGTGCTGAGTCGTCGACCGGTGCGGCATCCTGGGCCGGTGCGGCATCTTCGGTAGGAGCAGATTCCGGTGCCGATTCGGCCGACTGTTCTGATGTACCCGAGCCCGAACCAACTCGGGCTAGGACGGCGCCAACCTGGGCAGTTTCGTCTTCACCAACGAGGATTTCTTCGACAGTGCCGGCAACGGGTGAGGGCACCTCGGTGTCGACCTTGTCGGTCGAGACTTCGAGCAGTGGCTCGTCTACCTCGACGGTGTCGCCGACCTGCTTGAGCCAGCGAGTTACCGTTCCTTCGGTAACGCTCTCACCGAGCGCGGGGAGTGTTACATCCTGAGCATCGCCCGACGATGACTGGGCCTCGGGCGTGGCCGCCTCAGTGGCGGCACCTTCGGGTGCGGCTTCTGGTTTAGCCTCAGCCTCGGGTTCGGGTGAAACTGCTGCAGCAGGTGTCGACTCAGCAGCGGGTGCCGACTGGGCGCTGCCATCACCAACACGAGCCAGCACAGCGCCAACCTGGGCAGTTTCGTCTTCACCAACGAGGATTTCTTCGACAGTGCCGGCAACGGGTGAGGGCACCTCGGTGTCGACCTTGTCGGTCGAGACTTCGAGCAGTGGCTCGTCTACCTCGACGGTGTCGCCGACCTGCTTGAGCCAGCGAGTTACCGTTCCTTCGGTAACGCTCTCACCGAGCGCGGGGAGTGTTACATCCTGAGTCATCTGGAATCGCTCCTAATTGTTAAATTCAAGCTCGAGCAAGTGTCTACACCGCGTGCAGCGGCTGACCCGCGAGGGCCATCATGGCCTCGCCAAGCACTTCATTCTGGGTGGGGTGGGCGTGGATCAACGGGGCCACATCTTCGGGATACGCATCCCAGTTGACGATCAGCTGGGCCTCACCAACAAGTTCACCAACCCGAGCGCCGATGAGGTGGATGCCGACCACCGGGCCGTCCTTTACCCGGACAACCTTGGCAATACCGGCAGTGCCAAGAATCGAACTCTTGGCGTTACCGGCGAGGTTGTACTCGTAGGAGACGACGGCATCGTCGCCGTGGGTTTCACGAGCCTTAGCTTCGGTTAGGCCAACCGAAGCCAGCTGCGGTTCGCAGTAGGTGACCTTTGGAATGTTAGCGTCGCTCACCAGCTGCGGATTGAGGCCAGCAATGTGCTCGGCGACGAAGACGCCGTGAGCATAGCTGCGGTGCGCAAGCTGCAGACCGGGCGTGATGTCACCGATCGCATAGATGCCGGGAACCGAAGTCTGCAGGTTCTCGTCGACGGTGACGAAACCGCGCTCCATCTTGACCCCAACGCGCTCGAAGCCAAGATCGGAGGTTACCGGGCCGCGACCAACGGCAACCATCAGCACATCACCATCGATGCTCTCGCCCTTGTCAGTCTTCACATGTACGCCATATTCGTCCTGTGTGACCGAATCGAACTTGGTGTTCGTGTGGAAGGTAATGCCACGCTTGCGGAAGGCACGTTCGAGCTGCTTCGAGAGCGCCACATCTTCGGCAGCAGCAAGCCGGTCGAGCCCCTCAATGATGGTGACCTCAGCACCGAGCGAGCGCCACAGGCTCGCGAACTCGAGACCGATGACACCGCCGCCGAGCACCACAGCACGGCGCGGAACCCAGTTCATCTGCAGCGCCTGGTCGGAAGTGATGACATTGCCGGTGATCTCAAGGCCAGGGATAGTTTTCGAGAACGAACCAGTTGCCAGCACAATGTTCTTGCCGACATAGCGCTCACCGTCAACCTCAACGGTCTTTTCATCAACGAGGCGACCGACCCCCTCGACAACCTCGACGCCCCGCATCTTCAGCAGCCCCTGCAGGCCCTTGTACTTCGCCGATACGATGCCCTCGCGGAATGCGGCGATCTTCTCGCCGTCTACGCTTTCGAGGCTGAGATTTACGCCCACTCGGGCACCATCGGCCACTGCATCCGCCACCTCGGCGCTGTGCAGCATCGCCTTGGTGGGCACACAACCACGGTGCAGACAGGTGCCTCCGAGCTTGTCTTTTTCAATGACCACAGCTGACATGCCCAGCTGGACACCGCGGATGGCTGCGGCGTAGCCGGCGCTTCCGCCGCCAAGTACGACCAGATCAAAGTTGTGTTCTGACACTCCTGGAGCTCCCTCTCGGTGGGTGTTGTGGAAGTTCTGTACTCATGCAGAATGCTTGTCGCCAGCAGGATTACTGCCACGAATTCGCGCTCAGCCGATACCTCGCGTCAGCCTACACCGCGCAACCTTGCGCAACCTTGATTATGAGTCCAGAAAAGATCTGCGGCTGGCCCGGGTGCATCCCAAACCAGCCGCAAATTATGAGCGCGTGTGAGTAATCGCTACTGTGCCGCAGCGATCAGCTCAACGAGCGTGCGCACCGGGTTGCCGGTGGCACCCTTGTTGATGTAGCCATAGGCGCTATCACTATTGGCCGGGCCGGCGATATCAAAGTGCAGCCACGGCAGCGGCTGCCCGTCAGCATCTTCACCGACAAATCGCTCGAGGAACGCACCAGCAAAGAGCATGCCGGCCTTACGGAAGCCGGGCTTTGAATTGAGAATGTCGGCGACATTCGACTTCAGCGCGTCGTCGAGCTCTTCCGGAATCGGCATCGGCCACAGCGGTTCGCCCGTCTGCTTCGCGGCAGCGACAGCGGCATCACGCCAGTCATCGGTATTCCCCATCAGGCCGGTGGTGCGGCTACCGAGCGCAACTACCTGGGCACCGGTGAGCGTGGCGATATCAATGATGAGGTCGGGACGCTGCTCCGAGGCCAGGCACAGGCCATCGGCCAAAACCAGTCGGCCCTCGGCGTCGGTGTTGGTGACCTCTACAGTCGTGCCATTGCGCATTGTGAGTACATCATCGGGCTTGATCGCCGAGCCCGAAGGCATGTTTTCGGCGAGACAGCAGTAGCCGGTCACCTGCACGTGCAGCCCGAGCTTTGCCACCGCGAGCAGGGTGGCAAGCACCGACGCGGC
Organism: uncultured Gulosibacter sp.; assembly: GCF_963509965.1. Taxonomy (NCBI): domain Bacteria; kingdom Bacillati; phylum Actinomycetota; class Actinomycetes; order Micrococcales; family Microbacteriaceae; genus Gulosibacter; species uncultured Gulosibacter sp. The sequence continues at coordinate 38,110 of NZ_CAUPDE010000004.1, read as the reverse complement.
ACCAGACATATCGAATTTCATGCCGAGCATCGAACCGGCGGGCTTGAGCGAGAGGCCACCGGTGTCGAACGTGATGCCCTTACCAACCAGCGCAATGTGCTTGGCGGCGTTTTCGGGGTTGTAGCGCAGCTGCACGAGTCGCGGCGGGTTGTCTGAACCACGGCCGACCCCGAGGATGCCGCCGCAGCCGGCTTCTTCGAGCGCTGCCTCATCCCAAACTTCAACCTCAACCTCGTACTCGTCAAGCACGTCCCGCGCGAGTGCGGCGAAGTCTTCGGGAACGAGCTCACTCGGGGGAGTGTCGGCCAGGTCGCGGGCAAGCGCAACCGACTCGGCCAACACGCTCGCCTGGAGTAGGGCTGAGGCAAACTCTTCACCACTGGCGACGAATGCCACCTCACGGTCGTGCTCATCAGCCTGGCTGAGGAAGCGGTCGAGCTTGTGCGCACCCAGCGCAAAACCGGTGGCAAACGCCTCAACCTCGTCGGCGCTGCCAGCAAAATCGACGATGACCTGCTCGGCCTCGGCAAGCGCGCGGGCGGCGACACCAGCGGCACGGCGAATCGGCTCAAGCTCACGCTCGCCACCGATACCCACCAGCAGGGCGGGGCGCTCGGTTTCACCATCGGTGATCAACACGCGAAGGGTTGCCTCAGCCTTACCGGTGAAATCGAGCGCCACTAGGCGCTCGGCGGTGATGCCATAGTCGTTCGCAGCCAGCAACTGCGGGGTTTCAGAACCGAGCACCGGGATGACGATGATGCCAGCGGTGCCCGCGGTCGAATCAATCAACGAAAAGCTAGGAATCTGCATAGTGCAGACTTTAAGCGCCCCGGGCTGAAAGAGCGCCGTACCCGCGTGACCAAGCGGCTGCCAGCATCCGGTTGGTGCCGCGCGAGCTGTCACGCCATCAGCGAACCAGCCCGATTTTTTCGCCGAGCCGCGTACCATGACCATCATGATTGGTCGCGACTCACTTTTTGAACCCGCGGCGCACTGGGGCGAGGTTCCACAGGGCCTGCCGATGGTGGCGCTGCTTGATGGGTACCGTGATGCCGGCCGAACCGTTGCGCTGAGCGTTGAAACAATGCTCGGCGACGATGCTGGTCAACTGGTGGCGGTATTCGACACCGACTCACTACTCGACTATCGCGCGCGGCGGCCGCTGGTGAAAGTCGAGGGAAACCACATCAGTGACTTCCGCAGCGGACGTCTCGATCTGCGGTTGCTGCGCGACTCGATCGGCCAACCTTTCCTGCTGCTATCGGGGTTTGAACCCGACTTTCGCTGGGAGGCGTTCACCCGAGCCCTCGATGAGATCACCACGCATTTCGCAGTATCGGGCGTGACATGGGCCCACAGCATCCCCATGCCAGTGCCACACACTCGCCCCATTCGGGTGGCCGTAACTGGCAATCGCGAAGAGACAATCGAACAGCTGTCGGTGTGGAAAGCACACGTCGAGGCCCCGGCGCACGCGCTGCACATGCTCGAACACCAGCGGATGCAGCAAGAACTTGACGTGGTGAGCATCGTCGTGCTCACGCCACACTACTTGGCTGACGGCACCTTCCCGGCAGCGGCGATGCGACTGCTCGAGGCGCTCGGCACAGTCGACGGCATCCTGGTGCCCACCGAGTCGCTGCGCGAACGTGATCGTGAGTTCCGTGCCACTTTTGAGGAGACGCTCACCGACAACGAAGAAGCTGCCAAGCTTGTCGAGGTGCTCGAACAGCAATACGACGGTTTTCTCAAAGGCACACCACTCGAAAACCCGTTTGCCAACGCCGATGGAGAGCTTCCCGATGCCGAAAAAATCGCGGCTGAGTTGGAGCGCTACTTGAAGTCAAGGTCGGACGATACAAATTGAGTACCGACAACGCCGCGAACGAACCCGACGAATTTACGAATCCAACCACCGCGGCACTGCAGCTTATTCCGCGACGACTGCCGATGGTGATGTTCACTATCGCGCTATTTGCCTATCTCATTGCGGTGACACAGCGTTCGTCACTCGGCGTCGCCGGGGTGGACGCGGCCGAGCGATTTGATGCCGGTGGTGCCGCGCTGTCATCACTCGGAGTGATGCAGATGGCGGTGTACGCACTGATGCAGATTCCAGTTGGGATGCTGCTTGATCGCTTCGGTCCGCGGAAGCTAATTTTGGCCGGGGCCATCGGAATGGCACTCGGACAGGGGGTTGTGGCCTTTGCGCCAATGCTCGAGATCGCTGTGATTGGCCGCATCCTGGTGGGTATCGGTGATGCGACCACATTCGTTTCTGGATTGCGCATCATCGCGGCCTGGTTCCCGCAGCGCCGGGTACCGTTGATGCAGCAGTGGTTCAGCAATCTGGGTCAGATCGGGCAGTTTCTTTCGGCGGTACCATTCGCATTGCTGCTGCACTGGAGCGACTGGACTGTGGCGTTCTTATCGACCGCTGCGCTGTCGGTCATCGTCACAATTGTGGTGGCAGTGGTGCTTGCCGATACCCCCTGGAAGCGCACGGCAGGTAGTCGCGTGTCACTACGCGGCGCGTTTGTGAAGCTCGGCGACGCATTTGTGCGACCCGGCACCCGCATGGGGTTTTGGGCACACTTTTCGTCACAGTTTGTGGGCACTGTGTTTGCGTTGCTATGGGGTTACCCGATCATGGTGCAGGGGCTGGGGATACCGAAGGAACTCGCTGCGGTGCTGTTGATTGTGCCGATGGCGGTGGGGATGATCGCCGGACCCTGGATCGGCCTGGCAACCGCACGCTGGCCGCTGCGGCGCTCGAATATTGTGATCCTGCTGGCGAGTTTTATGACCGCATCTTGGATTGGTTTAATTCTGTGGCCGGGGGTGCCGCCGCTGTGGTACTTCCTAATCGTGCTGATCACCACCGGCGTGTGTGGGCCCGGTTCGACAATCGGCTTCGATTTCGCACGCACTTTCAACCCTGCCTCCAGTTACGGCTCGGCTTCGGGAATTGTCAATATCGGTGGGTTCACGGCGAGTGCCATCACCATGCTGTTGATCGGTCTGGGGCTCGACTTCGGGCCCCAAACAGCCGGGGGAGTGCCGACCTGGGAGGCCTACCAGATTGCACTTTGGGCAATTCCGCTGATGATCGTCGTGGGGGTTGGCGGGTTGCTTGCCGAACGGCGCCGCGCTCGCTCACAGCTGGCGGCCGAAGAAGGTGTCACAGTGGCACCGCTGTGGCTGGCGGTTGCACGTCAAATGCGGCGCAAGCACGACAACTAGCTGGTGAATGGATGCTGAACGCGTCTGGGAATAGAAACCGGTCGCACACTGTAGTATCGAATGCCTAACCCGGTCAATCGTTTGGCACGACTTGACTTGGGGTTTCATTTTGCCTGCGGTGAGAGGGGATACAACATGGCCAGTGCATCCAAGCAGGTCGCTTCGTACACCGAGACCGAACTTTCAAGTAAGCGCGTTACCGAGCTGCGCGAAATCGCCAAGAAGGCCGGCATCACCGGCGCTTCCGGTATGCGGAAGGCTGACTTGGTGGCCACCATCATTGCGGCGGCCGACAGCTCCGCAAAAACCAAGAAGCCGGCCTCGAAGGCGAAGCCGGCAGCAAAGGCAAAGGCTTCGCAGGCAAAGCCAGCAGCAAAAGCGACGAAGGCGAAGCAGTCGGTCGCGGCCGGTGAGGGCGGGTTTACTGCGGCACAGCTGCGCGGCAAAGTGGTTGCCGAGCTGCGCAAAATCGCGAAAGAAGCCGGTGTCGAAGGCCTCAGCTCAATGCGCAAAGCAGAGCTGATTGAAGCCATCATCGCAGCTGGCGGTTCGGCTGCTGAGAAACAGGATGCAGCTCTCGCCAACAAGGGCTCGGCACGTAAGTCGGCCGCCAAGCCGGCCAAGCGCACGGCTGAAAACGAAGTTATCGACCTCGACGAAGATCACGAAGTCGACGAGGCCGATATGGAAGAGTCGGCCGATGTTGAAGACGATGCCGAGGCCGACGACGATCCGGATCTGGGGGAGCGCGACGAAAAGTCGGAAGACCCCGAAGAGGATGTCGCCAAGGCAGAGACCGCTGTTCGTGCCGCCGGCGCCCTGGTGCTGAGCAATAAAGACGATGATGACCAGCCCGTCTACTCGACAGCGATCACCGGTGCCACTGCCGACCCGGTGAAGGACTACCTCAAGCAGATCGGTAAGGTGCCGCTGCTCAACGCCGCTGAAGAGGTCGACCTGGCCATGCGGATCGAAGCGGGGCTGTATGCTGAAGACAAGCTGCTGCGTGAACAGGGACTCGACCCGAAGTATGTGCGCGAACTCAAGTGGATTGTGCGTGACGGTCGCCGTGCTAAAAGCCACCTGCTGGGGGCGAACCTGCGCCTGGTGGTGTCGCTCGCTAAGCGCTACACGGGCCGCGGAATGCAGTTTCTCGACCTGATCCAGGAGGGAAACCTTGGTCTAATCCGAGCGGTTGAAAAGTTCGACTACACCAAGGGCTTTAAGTTCTCAACCTATGCCACCTGGTGGATTCGCCAGGCAATCACGCGTGCCATGGCCGACCAGGCGCGCACCATTCGTATCCCCGTGCACATGGTTGAAGTCATCAACAAGCTCGCCCGCGTGCAGCGTCAAATGCTGCAGGATCTTGGTCGCGAACCCACGCCCGAAGAGCTCGCACACGAACTCGATATGACGCCCGAAAAGGTGGTCGAGGTGCAGAAATACGGTCGCGAACCGATTTCGCTGCACACACCGCTTGGTGAAGACGGTGATTCGGAGTTTGGTGACCTGATTGAAGACACCGAGGCTGTGGTGCCCGCCGACGCGGTGAGCTTCACGATGCTGCAGCGCCAGCTCGAGTCACTGCTTGATTCGCTATCAGAGCGCGAGGCCGGTGTGATTCGGATGCGCTTCGGTATCGGCGACGGGATGCCCAAAACGCTCGACCAAATCGGTGAGACTTTCGGCGTTACGCGTGAGCGTATCCGGCAGATCGAGTCGAAGACGATGGCGAAACTGCGTCACCCATCTCGCTCGCAGTCGTTGCGCGATTACCTGGAGTAGCATTTCTGCTTCGAGCATAGGAAGGACCTCACATGAACCTGTCGGTTTTCGACCAGACCGAATCGGAAGTTCGTAGCTATATTCGTTCGTTCCCCACGGTGTTCACCACCGCGAAAGGATCGAAGCTCACCGACGAAGACGGACGGGAGTACATCGACTTCTTCTGTGGGGCCGGTGCGGTGAACTACGGTCACAACGACCCTGACATTCAAGAAGAGGTCATCGAGTTCCTGCGCAGCGACCAGCTGCAGCACGCCCTCGACATGGCCACCACTAGCAAGCGCCGCCTCCTCGAACTGTTTCGTGATCGCATCTTGGCGCCGCGCGGTCTCGACTACCGCGTGCAGTTCACCGGCCCGACCGGTGCCAACACCGTCGAAGCCGCGCTGAAACTGGCGCGCATGGCTACCGGCCGCACGGGTGTGGTGGCCTTCACACACGGTTACCACGGTCTTTCGCTGGGAGCGCTTGCTGCCACCGCGAACCACTGGTTTCGCCAGGCTGCCGGCACGACCCTGAACGATGTCACCTTCCACCCGTATGACGGCTACTACGGCGACAACATCGACACTGTGGCGCTGCTACGCAAACACATCGAAGACCCGTCCAGTGGTCTCGACCTGCCCGCGGCAGTCATAGTTGAGACGGTGCAGGGTGAGGGCGGTGTGAACGTGGCGAGCGCGCAGTGGCTGCGTGACCTGCGTGCGCTGTGTGACGAACACGGAATCGTGCTCATTTGCGATGAAATCCAGATCGGTATTGGCCGCTCGGGTAAGTTCTTTGGTTTCGAAGAGTCGGGCATCGTTCCCGATATGGTGACCCTGTCGAAATCGCTCTCGGGTTATGGCTTCCCGATGTCGCTGCTGCTGATCAAACCCGAGCTCGACAAGTGGCAGCCGGCAATGCACACCGGCACCTTCCGGGGTAATTCGATCGCCTTTGTGGGCGCTGCGAAAGCGATCGAGAAGTTCTGGAGTGACGACCAGCTTGAGAAGACCATTGCCGAACGTTCGGCTGAAGTGGTGAACACACTCAACGAGATTGCCGAGCAGTACCCCGGCGAGTTCTCGGTGCGTGGCCGTGGACTGCTGCAGGGGCTTGTTTGTGAGCAAGACCGTGAGCTCGCCGGCCGCATCTCACGTGCCGCGTTCGAGCGTGGCCTGGTTGTTGAGACGGCGGGCGCCCACGACGAGGTGGTCAAGATCATGCCGACGCTCAATGGCGACCTAGAAACTCTCAAGGCTGGGCTGAGCATCCTGCGTGATGCGGTTACGGCGGCACGCGCCTAGGGGGTCTAGTTCAGTGTCATCACAATTGCAGGCAAACGAGGGTAAAGCCCTCACCAACACGGCCGACGGCGTGACCTACGAGCGGCTGCCGATCAAGACCCACGTGGTCATGCCCGACGATGATCTCCACCAGGTGGTGCGCACCTACGCCGAGCCGGTGGTGCAGGATGGCGACATTCTGTTTGTCACCGAGAAAATCGTGGCGATCACCCAGGGGCGTTCGATGCTGCTCGAAGAGATCAAACCGCGTAAGCTCGCCACCAAGCTGTCGAAGTATGTGACCCGCACCCCTTATGGAATCGGTCTTGGTATGCCCGAAACCATGGAGATGGCGCTGCGGGAGTGCGGGACGCCGCGAATCCTGTTTGCGGCCGCTGTTTCGGTGGTGTCGAAGAAGCTGTTGCGCCGTTCGGGTGACTTCTATCGGGTTGCCGGTGAGAAAGCTCGCGCAATTGATGGTCCCACTGAGGGAACTATCGCGCCCTACGACCGCTCGGTGGTGCTTGGCCCTGAGAACCCGAATCGGGTCGCCACCGATCTCAAAGCGCTGCTCGGTAACCGGGTGGAAGTGCTGATCGTCGACATTAACGACATTGGCGGCAATATCCTCGGGTCGACGCTCGACCACAAGCGCAACGAGCATTGGGCTCAGGTGCTTGCCGACAACCCGCTCGGTCAGGGCACACAGTCGACACCGATGGGCATTATTCGACCGCGAACCGACAACAAGTAGCGCGGCCAAGCGGCTCGGTAACACAGCGAGTGGGGGGGGGGCGTCGCATCGAAAATCGCCCCCCCCCCACGTTTTAACGCCCCCCCCGGGCCGGTGCTAGTGCCCGATCGCGGCTCGGTACACCGGCAGCAACCCGCGGCGAAGGCCCGAAACTGAGGGCTTGGCCTGGAAAACACCGGTGTTGTAGTTGCCCTCGATGAGCACGGGCCGATCTGGGGCGATGGCCACATCCCAGCCCACATAGGGCACCTCGGGGATGCGCTGTGCGGCAGCTTTGACCGCTTCGATAGCCTCGGCAAAAAGCGGCACTTCAAAACCAACGATCGGCACACCGCTCAGCGGATGGATGCCGTGGGTGGCGTTGGCGTCATCGAATGCGGGGTAGAGCGCAGTACCCTCGGGTGAGAGCATCGTGTACATACCACCGCCCGAGAAGTTATCGACGTCACCACCGGCGCCGATGCGCAGCGCCCGACATAGGATGTGCACCCGCGTGCCATCGTTATACGAGGCGATTCGCATGGTGTTGACACTGGATGAGTTCAGCTCGGCCATGTGCGGATGCTGTTGCAAGAACTCCTCGACAAGGAACTGCCGGTTTCGCATCCGCTCGGCCCGGAATCGAGCCACATCGGCGACGTCCTTCGTGCGGATCCGTTCGATCCCCTTCCCGCCGAGCGAGTCTGGAACTTTCACCATCACATCGGTGAACCGTGCCAGGAACGCTTCGAGTTCGTTCTCGCTTGCCTCACGCACATCCAGCCACTGGCGCCCGATTACATCACCAAAGCGCACGTTGAAGCGCGATTTGTCGCTGAGGTCACGGTTGGCGTGCTTATCGGTGTTGAGCTGTAGGGCGTACCGGTTCGACATCGGGTGCGTGATATAGGTGCGCCGTTCAGCACGCGACAGGATCGCGAAATCCCAGTCTTGGAAGTCTTGGAAGGCGCAGTCAAAACGCGCTGCCGACCAGAGCATGTCGCAGAACACGTTCAGCCGTGGTTTCCGGAACTGTCGGCCGATATCACCGGCCATCTTCCATACGCGCGGCAGGTTTGCAGCCTTGGCGCGCTCAATGAAGTACGAAAAACGCAGATTTGCCACGGACGAAGCTCACTTTTCGGTCGGGGTCGATTTGGCTGGCGACAATTCTAGCGATTCGTTTGGTGAACACCGGTGCGCCTGAGGGAGTAAATTAGCCAAGCGCAATACATTCTTGCTGTACCGATCCGTTCTTTCACCGCTACCGGAGGCGCATTGGCCAACGACTACTCAGCCGCACAGCTGCAGGTGCTCGACGGGCTCGAGGCGGTGCGGAAACGGCCGGGCATGTATATCGGTTCGACCGACTCGCGCGGCCTGATGCACTGCCTTTGGGAGATTATCGACAACGCCGTCGACGAGGCGCTCGGCGGCTTTGGGCAAGAGATTCTGGTGCGGCTCAACCCCGACGGATCGGTTGAGGTGCACGATCACGGGCGCGGTATTCCCACCGATATTGAACCGCGCACCGGTATGACCGGCGTGCAGGTGGTGTACACGAAACTTCACGCCGGGGGTAAGTTTGGCAGCAGCAACTATGGTGCGGCGGGCGGCCTGCACGGTGTGGGCGCCTCGGTGGTGAATGCGCTCTCGGCGCGACTAGATGTAGAAGTTGACCGTGGCGGGGTGACCCGTGCGATGAGCTTCCGCCGCGGTGTGGCCGGCGAGTTTGCCGATGGTAATGGCGAACCGAGCCCAGAGGCCGAGTTCACCGAGCAGCCCGGGTCGGCGCCACTACGCGAGCTTGGCAGGGTGAAACGCGGCGTTACCGGAACTCGCGTGCGCTACTGGGCCGACCCGCAGGTGTTCGTGCGGGATGCCGAGTTTGATCTTGAAAAACTGCAAGAACGAGCCCGCCAGACTGCCTTCTTGGTGCCGGGGCTGGCAATCACCATCGATGATCGACGAGATCCCGAAGAACCCGAGATTGAAACCTACCACTACCAGGGCGGAATTTCAGAATTCGTCGACTATTTGGCGCCGGATGCATCCGTCACTGAAACCTGGCGTATTCAGGGGTCGGGGGAGTACATCGAAACTGTGCCGGTACTCGATGAGGCTTCCGGGCATATGGTTTCGCGTGAGGTTGAGCGCGAGATGCAGGTGGATGTGGCGCTGCGCTGGGGGATCGGCTATGAAACCACGCTGCGCAGCTTTGTGAACATCATCGCAACCCCCAAGGGCGGTACTCACCTGGCTGGTTTTGAGCAGGCTCTGGTGAAAGTGGTGCGTGATGAGATCACGAAGAATGCGCGTCGCCTGAAGGTTGGTAACGACAAGCTTGAAAAAGATGATGTGCTCGCCGGGTTGACTGCCGTGGTGACCGTGCGCATCCCCGAACCGCAATTCGAGGGCCAAACTAAGGAGGTGCTCGGCACCCCGCAGGCTCGGCAGATCGTGTCGAAAGCGGTTACCGCCGGAATGAAAGAACGGTTCGGCTCAACCAAACGGCAAGACAAGACCGAAACCTCGATGCTGCTCGAGAAGGTCGTCACCGAGATGAAGAGCCGAATCTCGGCGCGCGCTCACAAAGAGACGCAGCGCCGCAAGAACGCGCTCGAAAACTCGTCACTCCCGGCGAAACTCGTTGATTGCCGCTCAAACGATGTGGAACGCAGCGAGCTGTTCATCGTCGAGGGTGACTCGGCACTCGGCACCGCAAAACCCGCGCGCGACAGCGAAGTGCAGGCGCTTTTCCCGATCCGCGGCAAGATTCTCAACGTGCAAAAAGCATCGCTGGCAGACATGCTGAAAAACGCCGAGTGCGCCAACATTATTCAGGTGATTGGTGCGGGTTCGGGGCGCACTTTCGATCTCGATCAGGCCCGGTATGGCAAGGTCATCATCATGTCGGATGCTGACGTCGACGGCGCTCATATTCGCACGCTGCTGCTCACCCTCTTCTTTCGCTATATGCGGCCGATGCTCGAAGCGGGGCGGGTTTATGCGGCAGTACCTCCGCTGCACCGGGTCGTGGTGGTGCATCCCGGCAAAAAACCGAACGAGACCATCTACACCTATAGCGAACAGGAGTTGCAGCAGCTGCTCGCGAAACTCGAGCGGAGCGGCCGTCGCTACCAAGAACCAATTCAGCGCTACAAGGGTCTCGGTGAGATGGATGAAGACCAGCTGTGGGACACCACAATGAACCCCGAACATCGCTTGCTGCGACGGATGACCATGAAAGACGCTGCCGCGGCCGAGACGGTGTTTGAACTGCTGATGGGTAACGAGGTTGCCCCGCGCAAGGACTTCATCATTGCCGGTGCCGACGATGTGGTGCCAGAGCTCATCGACACCTAGGCCAACGCTTCGGCATGGGCTTGCGGTTTGAACGCCACTTGGCTAACGTCATCGGGTGCTAATTCGAGAAGCGAATGCAGCGGATATTCCCGAAATTGTGGCGATTCTCAACGCTGATACCCTGACGAACCCCTCAAGCTGGCGAATCGAACCCGAAACTGAAGCTGATCGTGAAAGTTGGCTTGCGTCGCGTCATGCCAGTGGCCACCCGGTGCTAGTGGCCGAAGAAGCTGGCCGCGTGCTCGGGTTTGCTTCCTGCGGCCCATTCCGGCCGTTTGATGCCTGGGCAGGTGTGGTCGAACACTCGATCTACCTGCACCGAGACGCACAGGGTCTGGGCCTTGGTAAGCGGCTGCTTCCCGAACTCATGCGCGCGATTGCGGCTGCGGGCTTCACTCATGTGGCGGCGGTGATCGACAGCGCGAACGAGCCGAGCCTGCGGTTGCACCGTAAGTTTGGGTTTGAAGATATCGGTCGTATGAACGGGGTGGGGAAGAAACCGTCGGGTATCCTCGACGCCGACTTCTTGCTATACGACCTCAAAAAGCTCGACCAAGACCAGCCTCAGTAGCGGCGACGGCTTGCGCAACGGCCGCGGGGCGGCGCCGCAATTGCGACACCGCCCCGCTTGCTTCGTGCACCGAAACTCAGAGCACGCGGCGCAGGAAAGCGCGGGTGCGCTCACGCTGAGGGTTGCTGAGCACCTCCTTGGGGTCGCCCTCTTCGACAACCACGCCCGAGGCCATGAACACCAGGTGGTCGCCCACATCGCGGGCAAACGCCATCTCGTGGGTCACCACGACCATGGTCATACCGTCCTCGGCGAGCTGCTTCATCACTTGCAGCACCTCGTCTACCAGCTCGGGGTCGAGCGCCGAAGTGGGCTCGTCAAAGAGCATCAGCTTGGGCTTCATCGCCAGCGCACGTGCGATCGCCACACGCTGCTGCTGGCCACCCGACAGGTGGGCGGGATACGACTTGGCCTTGTGTTCGAGCCCCACCTGACGCAACAGTGCGTGGGCCTCGTCGATGGCTTGCTTGCGCGGCACCTTCTTCACCCGCGTCGGCGCCTCGATGATGTTTTCAAGCACCGTCATATGCGGGAAGAGATTGAACCGCTGGAACACCATGCCGATATCGGCACGCTGCTGAGCAACTTCCTGGGGTGCGAGCTCGTAGAGCTTGTCGCCACGCTGGCGGTAACCCATCAGCTCATCTTCCACCCACATCCGGCCACCGTCGATTGTCTCGAGGTGGTTGATGCAGCGCAGGAAGGTCGACTTACCCGAGCCCGAGGGCCCAACCAGGCACAGCACCTGACCACGGTCGACGGTCAGTGAGATGTCTTTCAGCACCGTGTTCGAACCAAACCGTTTCACGATGTGTTCGGCACGCACCATTGGCGTGGCTGCGGTAGCGTTCGTGCTCATGCGCCGTCTCCCTTCGGTGCGGTCGTGTTGGTGTTGGTCGGGTCTTCAAGGGTGCCGACAGCGCCGGTGGCGAGCTGCTCGGCCGTGCGGTTATCGGGGCGCTGCTTCTCGGGCGCAATACCTCGGGCGAAGTAGGCTTCGAGGTAGTGCTGGCCAACCATCAGGATGCTCGTCACTGCGAGGTACCAGATGCTCGCCACAATCAGCAGCGGCACCGGCTCGTACAGCTGGGCAGCAATCTCGCGCGAGCGCGCATAGAGGTCGAGCGTGTAGCCAAGCGCGGTGACGAGCGAAGTGGTTTTGAGCATCGAAATCAACTCATTACCAGTGGGCGGGATGATGACTCGCATCGACTGCGGAATCACGATGCGCAGCATCGTGTGCCGCCAGGTCATACCGAGCGCTTTCGCTGCTTCTTCTTGACCGCGGTCGACCGAGAGGATCCCCGAGCGGATAATCTCTGCCATATAGGCGGCCTCGTTAAACGCGAGCCCCAGCACGGCGAGCCAGAACAGGCTGAACCCCTCAAAGGGCGAGACAGTAAAGAACTCGATATCGGTGAACGGCACGCCGACGGTCACGGTCTTGTAGATCGTGCCGAGCAGCCCCCAGAACACCAGCTGGACATACACCGGGGTGCCGCGGAACAACCACAGGAACAGCCATGAAAGTGATTTCAGCACGGGGTTTTCACTCAGTCGCATAACGGCCAAGATCAGCCCCATAATCACGGCCAGCAGCATCGACAGCACGGTGAGTGCGAGCGTGATGCCGGCGGCTTGCCAGATGCGCTCATCGAATAGGTATTTTCCGACGGTCGGCCAGCGGTACTGTTCGCGGGTGGCGGCGTCGTAGACGAACAACGCCAGTGCGAGTAGGAGAACCACGGCGAGAATAACTCGCCAGGGGTGGCGCAACGGCACCGCGGTGATGGGCTCACCCGCAATCGCCGCGGTATCGTTGGCAGTGGTTTTATTCAGTGACACTGTTTACCTTTGCTTCGGTGAAGGCACCGTCTTCAACGCCCCACTTTTCGAGAATCTTCGTGTAGGTGCCGTCATCCATGAGCTCTTGCATCGCTACTCGAACTGCTTCGGTGAGTTCGGAGTCTTTGGCGAGCACCAGACCGTAGGGGGCAGCATCGAACACCTCACCCTCGAGGGTGACGGCGTCACCGGCAACCTTGACACTGTTCTGCGAGATGGGCGAGTCGGCAAGCATGTAGGGGGTGTTGCCGAGCACCACATCGTTGGTGGCCTCATCCTGGCGGTCTTTCTTCAGGATCTGGATGGGCTCCTTACCAGCCTTGGCGCACTCTTCGCTCGCGGCCTTGAGGTAGTCATCCGAGGTGGTCGTGGCCTGCGCGCCGATGGTGAGACCGCACAGCGACTCGGGTAGCGGGTCTTCATCAGCCCCGCGCACGAACTGCAGACCGGCGCTGTAGAAATCAACAAAGTCAACCGACTTCTGGCGTTCAAGCGTGTCGCTGAAGCTCGACGAGCCCATGTTAAGGGTGCCACCGTTAACCTGGGGAATGATCTGGTCGAAACCGAGCTTCGACCACTCAACCTTCAGATCGAGCTTGGCGGCCACTGCTTCAACGAGCTCAACCTCCCAGCCGGTGGGCTGGCCATTTTCATCGGCATACTGGTTGGGGGCATAGGTGGCGTCGGTGCCGACCTTGAGCACACCGCTGCTGCGCACATCTTCGGGCACCAGCGCCGCGGCAGCTTCAGATTTCGTGACCTCGATCTTGCCCTCTGGTGATGCGGCGGTGCCGCTACCACCCTCTGCGGCTTCGTTATTCACACAGCCGGTGAGCAGCAGGGATGCGCTGGCCGCTGCAGCCACGAGTGACATGAGACGGCGGGGGGTACGCGGTTTTTGGGTAGGTTGCACCATTGCAACTCCTTTGTCGTGTTCACAGGAACTCAAATGGTCTGTGTGCCGAGACGACACCCAGCCACAGCGAAGTGCGACCGCGTCGGTGCAGTCGTACAACGCTTGACTGACATATTGCCACGTTTTCGACGGTTCTGTATGCCATTCACAAAGAGCGTTAGCGAAGAACCGACACACTCGCTCGCGGAGCGACGAAAATATTGCCAGAGCCGCCTCGTGCCTGACACTGTGCCAGCGTCGGTGAGGCGTGCCGCATCAAACTGAACAATTGGCGGCTTGAACCTTTTGCCTAGACAGATAAATCGCCCATCGCGCCACCGAGCCATTTCACCGCGCCATCGAGTGGCACTCCCGAACCATCGCGCCGGGCAAGCTCTTCGGGCAGTTTTCGAATTGCACCATCTCGAGCATTGGCCCGCGGTAACGTGCCACCAGCCCAGGCGGTCGCCAGCTCAGTTTCACCGGTAAGGAAGCGCTGGGCGCGCACACCGCCGGTAGCTCGGCCCTTTGACGGAAAATCATCCAGCATGCTGATCTTGGCGGTGCCGTAGGCATCGGCACTGAAGAGCCCATCGTCATTAGCAATCGGCGCGGCTACGGTGACCACGCGCGCCCGGCCAGCCTCCTCGGCATCGATCACGGCGAAAGCGATCACCCGCGCGTTTTGAGCAAGTTTGATGCCTGCCATACCTGCGGCAGTGGTCCCCTGGGGACGCACCAGCGATGCCGAGTAGCGCAGTAACTGCGCGTTCGAAGTGATAAACACCAGCTGCGACTCATCGTCGGCACGTGCCGCACCCACGACCTCGTCTCCAGGTTTGAGGGTGATCACCGGCAGATCGGTGTGCTTTCCCCACTCGGCCGGGTTAACCCGCTTGACGACGCCGTTTTTGGTGCCCAGTGCGAGGGGAGTGTCACTACCGAGGGCAACCAGCCCCACCACGCGCTCACCCCGATCACTAATGCCGAAATAATCGCGCGCGTTGACCCCCGCCGACATGATGGTGGATGCGGCCGGCGCGATCGGCAGCGATGATGCCACCATCTTGTAGACGCGACCGGCACTGGTCACCGCGGCGATCTCATCGAGTGATGAACACGACACCTGCGCCAGAATCGCGTCATGTTTCGAGCGCCGTTTGGGAGTGGGGAAGTGGTTGTGCTCGCCGAGGTCGACGCGCAAAACTTTGCCCGAAGCCGACAACAGCACGCGAGTGGGTTCGTTCTTCACCTGCAGTGCCTCGGCACTCACGGCCTTCTTCGAGCGGGGCGCCGTGGCAACCGCATCCTCGCTGAGCAGCACCGTGCGTCGCGGTGTTGTGAACTGATCGGCAACCGCCTCGAGCTCACTCGACACCTGCGCGTGCAGCAGCTGCTTGTCACCGAGCAGTGCTTCGAGTTCGGCGATCTCGCGAGCGAGCTGGTCGCGCTCGGCTTCGAGCTCAATGCGCGAGAACTTCGTGAGCCGACGCAACCGCAACTCAAGAATGTACTCGGCCTGGGCATCCGAAAGATCGAACACCAGTTTGAGTCGTTCACCCGCTTGCGGTGCGTCGTCGGACGAACGGATGATCTGGATCACCTCGTCGATATCGACAATAGCGATCAGCAGCCCCTCCACCAGGTGGAGACGCTCACGTCTACGGTCGAGGCGGAACTGGCTGCGGCGACGCACCACATCAATGCGGTGGTCGAGATACACCTGCAGCAGCTCAATCAGCCCGAGCGTGCGCGGCCCACCATTCACGAGCGCGACATTGTTGATGTGGAACGAATCTTCCAGCGGAGTGTGACGGTACAGCTGCTCGAGCACCGCTTCGGGTGCAAACCCGGTCTTCACTTCGATTACCAGGCGCAGGCCATGGTCGCGTCCGGTGAGATCATCGACGTTCGAAATACCGGCGAGTTTCTTCGACTGCACACCCTGTTTGATCTTTTCAATGACCTTTTCGGGTCCGACACCGTAGGGAAGCTCGGTGACGACAATGCCGCGTCGGCGCGCCGTAATTTGTTCCACAGTGGCCGCGGCACGCATCTTGAATGATCCGCGACCGGTCTTGTACGCATCCCGGATGCCCTCGAGCCCGACAATCTGGGCGCCGCCAGGAAGGTCGGGCCCGGGCAGGAACCCCATCAACTCATCCAGCGAGGCATCAGGAAACTCGAGCAGGTGACAAGCGGCCGCCACCACTTCACCGAGATTGTGCGGTGCCATATTGGTTGCCATGCCCACCGCAATGCCACTGGCGCCATTGACGAGCAGGCTCGGCCACGCCGACGGCAGCACCGAGGGCTGCTGCAGCGAGTTGTCATAGTTCGGCACAAAGTCGACGACATCTTCGTCGAGCGACTCGGTGAGTGCGAGCGCCGCGGCCGTGAGCCGCGCCTCGGTGTAGCGGGCTGCTGCCGGGCCGTCATCGAGCGAACCGAAGTTACCGTGACCATCCACCAGCGGCACCCGCTGTACAAACGGCTGCGCCAGGCGCACAAGCGCGTCATAGATGGCGCTGTCACCGTGCGGGTGGAGCTTACCCATCACATCGCCGACAACACGGGCCGACTTGACGTGACCGCGGTCGGGGCGCAAGCCCATCTCGGCCATCTGGTACAGGATGCGCCGCTGCACAGGCTTGAGACCGTCGCGCGCATCCGGCAACGCCCGCGAATAAATCACCGAGTAGGAGTACTCGAGAAACGAGCTGCGCATCTCGGCCGAGACATCAACATCGTCAATCCGGCTCTCGAATTTGGCAATGCTCTTACTCATCTACTGCGAATCCTCGATAACTGAAACGGGGCTGATGGGGCTGTGGGAAACTAGCCCAAGTGAACTCCATCGTATTAACCAGCGCCGAATCTCGGCCCGCACTCGCCGCTGTCATGCCGAATTGCCTCGCGGCGATACGCGGCGAGCCCGGTTCGTTGGGGCTTCCGGCTGTGCGCGGCGCGATCGTGATGCTCGTTGACGGGTTGGGGGTGGCGCCGCTGACCGCCAGAGCCGGTCACGCGCGACGACTGCTCGCTGGCTGGGACGCAGCCTCGACAGCGTTCTCATTCCCCTCCACAACCGCTGCCGGAATAACCCAGCTCACCACCGCCAGCACCGCCGGAGAAAACGGCATGGTCGGTTATGAAGTGTGGGACCGCGCCGGTGGTGTGCTGCGCAATCAGCTTCACGGCTGGGGGCCGGGGATGGAACCCACCAAATGGCAGCTGCGCCCCACGGTGTTTGAGCAATTGCGCGGTAGCAGGGTACAGCCGACAGTGATCTCGGTGGCCGAATACGCCGATTCGGGGCTCACGAAGGCATCGCTGCGGGGTGCTCGGTTTCTTGCCGGGGCATCGATAGGTGAGCGCTGCGAGCTTGCCGCAAGCGTATGTCGTGAGAGAGGGAACCAGCTCGTGTATCTCTACCACGCCGAACTCGATGAAGCGGGGCACCGCCACGGCTGCGACAGCGAAGCTTGGCTCGAGCAGCTCGAAGAACTCGATTCGGCCTTCGCGCAGATGCTGCAGCAACTGCCAGACGATATCGGTGTGCTGGTTACCGCCGACCACGGCATGGTTGATATCCCCCGCGAAAA
Organism: uncultured Gulosibacter sp.; assembly: GCF_963509965.1. NCBI lineage: Bacteria > Bacillati > Actinomycetota > Actinomycetes > Micrococcales > Microbacteriaceae > Gulosibacter > uncultured Gulosibacter sp. Next base: position 20,793 of record NZ_CAUPDE010000004.1, on the reverse strand, counting down.
CTACCGCGAACTTGCTGCCGATCGGCTTGACGGGGTGGCGGCTATAGCGGGCGAGCCGCGACTGCGTCACCTGTATCTCGCTGATTCGTCAGAGCGTGCTGCCCGCGAGCTTTCTCATCGGATCGGTGAGGTCACTGCCGAGGATGCGGTGGTGTGCACTCGTGCCGAGGCGATCGCCGCGGGCTGGTTCGGCCCCGCGATCGACCCGCGTGCCGAAGCACGCATTGGTGATGTGCTCGTGGCAGCCACTGCCGAACTGACGTATCACGCGCCCGGTACACCCGAATCGACACGGCGGATGATCGGCCAGCACGGGTCGATCACCGACGCCGAAACTCTGGTGCCACTGCTGCGGCACGGCGCCTTTCACTAGGCGTGTGACAGTGGCGTGGGCTCCCGGTGGCTGATCGAACCGATCAGTCGTCGCTGCGGGTGCCGAACACGATTTCGTCCCAGGATGGCATTTGCGCTCGGCCAGACTTTCCGCGTCGGCCCAGTGGCCCGGTTTCACCCGGCCTGTTCGTCTGCGAGCGTCGGCGTGACTCGGCGAGTTCGCCCTCGGTCATCTCGCGCACAGCCGTCGACAAATCGGCGTGCGAGTTTGAACTGTCTCTGGCTGACGCTCCGTGTGCGCGGTCGGTCTTGCCGGAGCGCTTGTCGCGGTGTTCGGTAGCTTCGGTGGCGTCTACCGCAGCGTGACTGCCGGCGTCACCACCCGCATCCAGATCGCCGTCTTCATCCAGACCAGCAAGTGGAATATCCACCACGCGTGGGGTGTTCGTTGATCCGGGACGGAAGGGCGTCACCGTGGCGCTGTGTTCGTCGCGGGTTGCCGTCGCTTCTGAGAGTCGGTTACCGAAACTGTCGTCGAACTCGTCCTCAACGTATTCAGCCTCTTCGTCATACGGGTCGCTCGCACGTTCGCCACGGCGGCGACGCAGCGCATTGAGCAGATCGGCGGTGTCGAACTGGGTGTTGTGGTGCTGGGTCGTGGTGTCGGGTTTGGCGGTGTCGGGCGACTGGTCATCGGGCGTGATCGGAATCACCGAATTACCGTGATCGACCACCCGCAAATGCGGTGCCCCGGCATGATCAACACCATCCTGCTGGGAAAGATTAGTGGCGGCAGGCGTGAGCGGGTCGAGTGACTGGCTCTTGGGATCAAATGCCCACAGCGCGTTGCGTTCAACATCGTCGGTGGTGAAGTCAATTCCGATGCGCCAGCCCTCATCGGGGTCTTTCCATGCATCCCAGCGCACGCGTTCGGCACCGAGCTGCTCGAGTCGCTCATCAATGGTGCTACCGAAGGTTGCGCCTTCGCCGCTGAGCGGATCGATTGCCTGTTGGAGCCGCACTGGCACCGCGCGAGCCTGTTCGACGAGGTAGCCGCGCTCGGCAAGAATCGGCCCCTCGAAGCGTTCGACGATTTCCTCGTCGGCGCCGGTTTGGTCGACCACTTCAGCAACGGTGCGGCCGGCGCGGATGAGCTGCTGGATGAGCCGCGGTGGCACTGTTTTTGCGGTGGCCTGCCGATGTTCAGGCTGCGGACGAAGCGCATTTCGTAGCGCCTCATCGATGACGAGCCGGAAGCGCTCACCATCAGCGTTTGTTGCAATTACGGCGCCCTGCTCGACGCCCACAAAACGGAGCTCTTGCACTGTGCCTCCTGGTTCTCAAGCCGCAGCCATTCGGATGCCACTGCAGTGATGTTCTCGCCTCGCGCGCACGGTATGGCGACATGACTGCAGCGCGCCGAAAAATCGCGTTGGAATCAGGTTGAAGTAGTACTTGAGAGTTTCTCGTTCGGCGCGCCGTGTGTCGGCACTTGCGCAATCATTTAGGTTCGTGCAAAATAGCGCGCCGACGGGGGAATGATTTCCCGGGTAACCGAACTTTGGATGGTAATGGCAACCGACTACGACGCGCCCCGCAAAGGCGAAGAAGATAACGACTCGATCGAGGCGCTCAAGGAGCGAGTGCCGCAGTCGAGCTCTCCCAACGTTGACATCGATCAGGGCGATGGCGTGCACGGCTTCGACCTCTCTGACGCCGACCTGTCAGATGTTGAGCTAGAGACAGTGGTGATCCCGCCGCAGGTCGACGAGTTCACCTGCATGGAGTGTTTTCTGATCAAGCACCGCTCACAACTGTCAGCACAATCGACCGAGGGGAACCCGATCTGTAACGACTGCGCTTTCTAAATGCGCTGCGCAACCGGCAAACATCCGCTCGCGAGCGGATGTGGGTGGTAGTGGCTACCCCTGCTGCATGGCTTTGGCCGCGCGTTCGAGTTCGCGCTGCAACTCTGCGGGGCGGCGGGTCGAGAACAGCCAGTAGGGCACCGGGTCGCGCGGGTCGGTAATCTCGACCCGTGCCGAAAGCGGCGTCCAGCCGCGCAGGCAAATCCAGGCGCGTGCATCCAGTTCGGGGCCGGCTGCCAGGCGGGCGAGCCCGGGGTCGAGATAAGCGGTGACCTCTCCGACATAGCGAAGTGGAACTCGCGCCGAGCCGACGCGCAGCGTGGTCGAGTCGATCTCGATGATTGGCGACGAGAGCCACAGCATGAGGCAGATCCCCAGATAGCAGGCGATTGCCAGGATAATTCCGACGGTGACGTTAATCGGCCAGAACACGACAAGGATTGCCGGTATCACCAATGCACTCACTAGAAAGGTGAAAGCTGTTGGGGTTACTCGTTCTCGAAATCGCACACTTCTATTGTCTGTGGCTGCATCCGTGCGGATGCTGAATGGTGACTGCCGCTCGAAGCCGTGTCGTGGCAGACACGGTAACCTCAAGCTATGACCGAATCATTCGATATCCCCGTTATTGGCCCTCGGCCGGTTCAGGCGCATCCGGGCGATGCGGGGGCCGATCTGGTGTCGGCAATCTCGCTGCGACTCGCGCCGGGGGAGCGCGCACTGGTGCCCACCGGCACGAGTGTCGCGCTGCCAGACGGCACAGTTGGGCTGGTGGCGCCGCGTTCGGGATTGGCGGCAAAACACGGCATCACCATCGTGAATGCCCCGGGCGTGATCGATGCCGGTTACCGCGGAGAAATCAAGGTGTGTCTGCTCAATACCGACCGCGATGAGGCATATGAGATTGCTGCTGGCGACCGAATTGCCCAACTGCTGGTGCTACCCATTCCGCACATTACCTACCGGGAAGTAGCGCAGCTACCAAGCGGTGTGCGCGGCGAATCTGGTTTTGGCTCAAGCGGTTACGGGCAGCGCGCGTAACCGGGGCGGAGTAGTTTAGACACAGTGAGTGTGCAGGAGAGGTTTCATGGGACTTTTTGACATCTTCAAGCGCGAAGAACCTACGGCAAAGGCCGACCGTCTCGTCATCGAAGATGAAGACACGACCGAGGTTGACGAAGAACTCGAAGAAGAAGAAGAACTGCTTCGCGACAAAGAGGCACCCGAAGACCGTGAAGAAAACGGCCCCTTTGACGAAGATGATGACCAGAACGTCGGTAATGTGATCGACTTCGGATCGCTTCGGATTCCCATGGTTGAGGGGCTCGGCCTACGGCTCGAAGTGCAAGAACAGACCAAGCGCCTGGTAGCGATCGCACTTGATCACGCCGGCTCGAGCGTGCAGGTGCAAGCTTTTGCGGCCCCGCGTTCGTCGGGGCTGTGGGCATCGGTGCGCGAACAGCTCGTCGAACAGCTCAGCAAACAAGGCGGCACAGTTGTCGAACGCGACACCGAACTGGGCACTGCGCTATACGCTAAGGTGCCGGTGGTTGCCGGTGGGAAACCCGAACGTCGAGTTGAGTTCATTGGGGTGGACGGGCCGCGCTGGTTCCTGCGCGGGGTGATCACCGGGCAGGCAACTGTAGATGATGAGGCGCATCGAAAGCTCTACGAGATCTTCCGTGGCCTGACCGTGGTGCGCGGCGCGCATCCGGTGCCGCCGCGTGACCTACTGCCACTGAAGGTGCCAGAAGTGATGGCGCAACAGATGGCCGCGGCGCAAGCCGCAGCTCATGCGCAGCAGGACGCAGCGCTCACCCCCGAGCAACAGGTCGAAAAGCGCGCGCAGCAGAAGGTTCGCGACCAACTGCGCAAACAACAAAACGGTGGCGAACGGTAGTGTCGACCGGTCCGCAGCCGCTCGACTCGGCAGCCACTGCGCCAAAATCTGGCGCTACTGAGTCGGAGTCGAAGTCGACGGCTGATGCAAGCCGCAACGAGCTGCGCGACAAACTCACTGACGCGGCCCGTGGCAGCGCCATTGGAAGGGCCGCCGAGGGGGAACTGAGCGGAAAACAGGTGCTCGAAACCTTCGGCGGCTGGTTCGGCATCGTTGAGGCTATTGTTCCGAGCCTGACATTCGTGTTGCTTTTCCGGTTCGTCGGTGAGTTGAGCCTGGCCGTTGCCGTTCCGGCAGCGCTTGGTGTGCTGGCCATCATCGTGCGCTTGGCGCTGAAGCAACCGGTTGGTGGCGCGGTTGCGGGCCTGTTTGGGATGGTCGTGAGCGGTTTCATCGCCATCGTTACCGGTCAGGGTGTCGACTATTTTGTGCTCGGTCTGTGGATTAACGCGCTGTGGAGTGTCGGGCTCGCGGTCTCGATCGCTTTCGGTTGGCCGCTTGCCGGTGTGGTGGTTGGGCTGCTGTGGCCCGAACTTGAACACTGGCGTCGATCACGTCGGCAGCGGCTGTGGATGCACGGCCTAACACTCATGTGGATGGGCGTGTTTGTCCTTCGACTGCTGGTGCAGGTGCCGCTCTATCAGGCGGGTGCGGTTGAGGCGCTTGGTACTGCGCGCATCGTCATGGGTGTGCCGCTGTATGCGCTCGCCGTCATTCTCAGTGTCATATTGGCGCGGGTGTGTGCGCGCCGCGTCGCTGATTCTGGAAAAACCCCATCAGCCAACATCAACACCAAGTAAGATATCTTGATATCGAGATAAATGAGATCGAAGGAGTATCCGCATGAGTGCAGTGAACACCTTCGGTGCCAAAGACGTACTCAACGTTGACGGCACCGATTACGAGATCTATCGCATCGACAAGGTCGCCGGTCACGACAAGCTGCCCTTCAGCCTCAAGGTGCTGCTTGAAAACCTGCTGCGCACCGAAGACGGCGCGAACGTCACCGCCGAGCAGATTAAGGCGCTTGGCGAGTGGGACGCTTCGGCCGAGCCCAACACCGAGATTCAGTTCACTCCGGCTCGCGTGGTTATGCAGGACTTCACTGGCGTTCCCTGCATCGTCGACCTGGCTACCATGCGTGAGGCAGTTGCCGATCTGGGCGGTAACCCCGAGGTGATCAACCCACTTGCTCCGGCCGAACTGGTTATTGACCACTCGGTGATCGCCGAACTCTTCGGCAGCTCAGCCGCGTTCGAACGCAACGTCGAAATCGAATACCAGCGCAATGGTGAGCGGTACCAGTTCTTGCGCTGGGGACAGACCGCATTCGATGACTTCAAGGTTGTGCCGCCGGGCACCGGTATCGTGCACCAGGTCAATATCGAGTACCTGGCGCGCGTCACCTTCGTGCGCGAGAAAGACGGTGTTAACCAGGCCTATCCCGACACCCTTGTCGGCACCGACTCGCACACCACTATGGTCAACGGTCTCGGTGTGCTCGGCTGGGGCGTTGGTGGTATCGAAGCTGAGGCCGCCATGCTCGGTCAGCCGGTTTCAATGCTCATTCCCAAGGTAGTGGGCTTCAAACTCAGCGGTACGATCCCATCGGGCGTCACCGCTACCGACGTGGTGCTGACCATCACTGACATGCTGCGCCAGCACGGTGTGGTGGGCAAGTTCGTTGAGTTCTACGGTGAGGGCGTTTCACAGGTGCCGCTTGCCAACCGCGCCACTATTGGCAACATGTCGCCCGAGTTCGGGTCGACCGCGGCCATGTTCCCGATCGATGACGAGACGCTCAACTACCTGCGTTTCACAGGCCGTGACGAAGCTCAGGTGCGCCTGGTCGAGGCCTACGCCAAGGAACAGGGCCTGTGGCACAACCCTGCCAACGAACCCAACTATTCGGAGTACCTCGAACTTGACCTGTCGACCGTGGTGCCCTCGATCGCCGGCCCATCGCGTCCGCAAGACCGCATCCTGCTCAGCGAGGCCAAGGATGTGTTCCGCGAGACCCTGCCGAAGTTTACCGACGATGCCAAGGTTGACGGTATCCCCTCGAAGCCTGTTGAAGTAAACAACGGCGACGATACTTTCGTGCTCGACCACGGACATGTCGGCATCGCCGCGATCACCTCGTGCACCAACACCTCGAACCCATCGGTGATGATGGCTGCTGGCCTGCTCGCGCGTAACGCTGCCGAAAAGGGGCTACAGCGTAAACCCTGGGTGAAAACCACCCTCGCTCCCGGGTCGAAGGTCGTGACCGAGTACTACCAGAAAGCGGGGCTCACGCAGTGCCTCGATCAGCTCGGCTTCTACCTCGTCGGCTACGGCTGCACCACCTGTATCGGTAACTCGGGACCGCTCGATGCACCCATCTCGGATGCCATCAATGAGAACGACCTCGCCATTACCGCGGTGCTTTCGGGCAACCGCAACTTTGAAGGTCGCATCAACCCCGACGTGAAGATGAACTACCTGGCTTCGCCGCCGCTGGTGGTTGCTTACGCGCTGGCCGGCACGATGGACTTCGACTTCGAGAATGAACCGCTCGGTCAAGATCGCGACGGCAACGACGTCTACCTGCGTGACATTTGGCCAGACGCTGCCGAGGTGCAGCAGACCATTGAGTCGGCAATCGACACCGAAATGTACACCAGCGAGTACGGTTCGGTGTTTGAGGGTGACGAGCGCTGGCGTTCGCTGCCGACTCCCACCGGCGCCACCTTCGAATGGGATGCAGAGTCGACCTATGTGCGCAAGCCCCCCTACTTCGAGGGCATGGCACTCGAGCCCGCACCGGTTACCGACATTTCCGGTGCCCGGGTGCTCGCCAAACTCGGCGACTCGACCACCACCGACCACATCTCGCCCGCAGGTTCGATCAAGGCGGATTCGCCCGCAGGTCGCTATCTGGCCGACAACGGTGTGGAACGTAAAGACTTCAACTCGTACGGTTCGCGCCGCGGTAACCACGAGGTGATGATTCGCGGTACGTTCGGCAATATTCGCCTGAAGAACCTGCTGCTGGACGGTGTCGAGGGTGGCTATACCCGTGACTTCACTCAGGCCGGCGGGCCGCAGGCGTTCATCTACGATGCCGCCCAGAACTATGCCGCCCAGAACACCCCGCTGGTGGTGCTTGCAGGCAAGGAATACGGAACCGGTTCTTCGCGTGACTGGGCCGCTAAGGGCACCCGTCTGCTCGGCGTCAAGGCCGTAATCACCGAAAGTTTTGAGCGTATTCACCGCTCGAACCTGATCGGGATGGGTGTTGTGCCGCTGCAATTCCCCGAAGGGCAGTCGGCTGAATCGCTGGGGCTTGACGGCACCGAGGAATTTGCGATCAGCGGTCTCACGCAGCTGAACGAGGGCGTGACCCCGAAGACGGTGCGCGTGGTGGCAACACCCACCGCCGACTCGCCCGAGGGTAAGGAACCGGTCGAGTTCGACGCAGTAGTGCGCATCGACACGCCCGGTGAAGCCGACTACTACCGTAACGGTGGCATCCTGCAGTACGTGCTGCGTTCGCTAGTTCAAAAATAGCGACACTATCGCAGTCGCACGCCGCAATGGGCGCAACCAGATTGGTTGCGCCCATTGCGCATACAATGAACTCTTGCCGTGCGACGACCACGCATCAAAGATGTTGCGTCGCTCGCGAGTATTTTTGTTGCGTAAGCACCGCAGGAAGGAGACGTCATCATGAGTGATTCGCTACTTCCGCGCATCGACAGCCCGCGAGATTTGCGGGAGCTCAACTCGAAGCAGATGCAGGAGCTCGCCCAAGAGATCCGCACCTTCCTGGTTGAAAACGTGTCGCGCAGTGGCGGGCATCTCGGCCCGAACCTGGGTGTGGTTGAACTGACGCTCGCCATCCACCGCGTCTTCGACTCGCCAAGCGACGCGATTATTTTCGACACTGGTCACCAGTCGTATGTGCATAAGCTGCTAACGGGGCGACAAGACTTTTCGAAGCTGCGTGAGCGTGGCGGGATCGCCGGATATCCACAGCGCTCCGAATCGGAGCATGACGTCGTTGAGTCATCGCACGCCTCGAGCTCGCTCAGCTGGGCCGATGGCATCTCACGTGCATGGAAAGCTTCGGGACAGGACGACCGCACGGTTGTCGCCGTGGTGGGCGACGGTGCGCTCACCGGCGGGATGACGTGGGAAGCGCTGAACAATATCACCGACGACAATGATCGACGGCTGGTGATCGTCGTGAACGATAATGGCCGCTCCTATGCCCCGACAATCGGGGGTATTGCGCGCTTTCTCAACCGGGTGCGCACCGACCGCGTCTACACGAGTCTGCAATCAAGGTCGAAGAACCTGTTCTCGAGACTGTTCGGTAAGTTTGGTCGCGGTATCTTCCGCGCTACTCGCGGCGCCCTGCACGGGTTTGCATCCCAGCTGGGGAACACTGCCGGGCTGTATTCTGATCTCGACATCAAATACCTGGGACCCATTGACGGGCACGATCAGCGGGCGATGGAAGAGGCACTGCGATTGGCCCGTGACTATGGCAAACCGGTGATCGTGCACGCCATCACCGAGAAAGGCCACGGCTACGAGCCGGCCACCAGCGACAAGAACGACCAGTTTCACGCAGTGGGGCAAATTGACCCGATCACCGGCGAACCGGTTTCGGAATCGTCGGGACAGTCGTGGACGGGTGTCTTCGGCGACGAGATGGTCAAACTCGGGGCCGAACGAGACGATATCGTGGCCGTGACCGCGGCTATGCTTCGCCCGGTCGGGCTTGCGCCCTTCGCAGAAGCTTTTCCCAACCGCGTTTTTGATGTGGGAATTGCCGAACAGCACGCGGTCACCTCGGCCGCCGGTATGGCGTTCGGGGGACTCCACCCGGTGGTGGCGCTCTATGCGACATTTATGAACCGGGCACTTGACCAGGTGCTGATGGATGTTGGGCTGCACCGGGCCGGGGTGACATTCGCACTCGACCGCGCCGGTGTGACCGGCCCGGATGGCCCCAGTCACCACGGCGTTTGGGACCTGTCGCTACTACAGCTGGTGCCAGGTATCCGCATCGCCGCACCACGTGACGCCACTCGTCTGCGGGAAGAGCTGCGCGAAGCAGTTGCGGTGGCAGACGCGCCCACCGTGGTGCGGTATTCGAAGGGCAAAGTTGGCGACGAAATAGAGGCTGAACTGCGCTTCGTCGACGGCGTTGATCTGCTGCGACGCGGCAGTCGACCGGATGTGCTGATCGTCGCGGTTGGGCCGATGGCGAAACTCGCCCTGGCAGTCGCCAACCTGGTCGAACAACAGGGAATCGGCGTCACCGTGATTGATCCCCGCTGGGTGGTTCCGGTGCCCGAAAGCGTCATCGCGCTGGCTCGACACCACCGACTGGTGGTATCGATCGAGGACGGCATTGTGGTCGGAGGTATCGGCACGCGCATCAGGCAAGATCTACGCGCCGCCGAGGTTGAAGCCACGGTCACCGAACTTGGGCTGCCCGACGAGTTCATTGATCACGCCAGCCGCGATGAGATTCTTGCCGATGTGGGGCTTGCGCCCCACCAGATTGCCATGAACATAGTGGCGCAAGTGCTCGGCTCACGCGTGCCACACGCGCGTCCCGAACCAGCCCAAACCGAGACCCAGGCGATCGAAACTGTGGTGCAGCAGCTCAGCTCACCCGAGCCCTCGCGTTTTCGTGACCGCTGACCGCTCAAACAACAATACGGCGGGGCCGAACCCACAACCACTATGAGTTCGGCCCCGCCGTGTTACCACTGCTGCGCTAGCTGGCAGCCTCGCGGGTTGCGGCACCGAGAATCTTTGGGGTGTGGAATGTGCCCCCAAACACACGCTCGGATGCGCCGATGCGGTCGAGATAGGGGGTGAGCCCACCGTTGATGAGCGGGAACCCGGCCCCCAAAATTAGGCAGAGGTCGAGATCTTCAGCGGCGGTGACCACCTGCTCATCGAGCATGATCTTCACCTCATCAGCGAGCGCGTTCTGCGTGCGTTCGAGTAGTTGCTCGGCAGTGAGGGGAGAGTTCCCCTCCGATCCCACCACGGCTTGCAGTTCGCGTGTGTAGCCAGTGACACTTCCCTTGCCGTCACGCTTGAGCAGCTTCGCATCACGATCGGCCAGATCGTGCAGACTGGCCGAGTCGAAGAACCGGTCGGGGTACGGCTCGTGGTGCGAGCGCAGCACATGCGCACCAACTTTCAGGCCGATCAATTCGAGCAACGTGAACGGTGACATGGGCAGTCCCATCGGTTCCAGCGCCGTGTCGGCTACCTCGGCACTGGTGCCGGTGTCGACCGCGTGCATCACCTCACCGAGCATGCGTGCCAAGAGTCGATTCACGACGAAGCCCGGTCGATCACGGACGATGACCGCATTCTTCTTCAGCTGTTTGGCGACAGCCATTGCCGTTGCCAGTGTCTCATCGCTGGTGGAATCCACCTTCACCACCTCAACCAGCGGCATGACCGCCACGGGGTTGAAGAAGTGGAAACCGATGAGCCGCTCGGGATGCTTGAGCGGCTCGCCAATCTCGGCCACTGAAAGCGAGGAGGTGTTCGTCGCCATGATGGCGTCTTCGGGAACAATCTCTTCAAACTCGCTGAACACCTGCTGTTTGACGCTGAGCTCTTCAAACACCGCCTCGATTACCCAATCGCAATCAGCAAACTGCTGACGATCGGTCGTTCCGGTGACCAGGCCCTTGAGTCGCGCATGGGTATCGGTACTGATGCGGTTCTTGTCGAGCAGCTTGTCGATTTCGGCCTGCACCGAGGCCACACCGCGGTCGACACGCTCCTGATCGAGATCGGTCATCACCACCGGCACTTGCAGGCGCCGGGCAAACAGCAACGCGAACTGACTGGCCATCAGTCCGGCACCGATTACGCCAACCTTGGTGATCGGTCGGGCGAGCGCGCTATCGGGGGCACCCACTGGGCGTTTCGCGCGCTTCTGCACCAGGTTAAAACCGTACATTGATGCCATGAACTGGTCGCTGGCAACAAGATCGCCCAGCGCCTGATTCTCGAGCTCGAAGCCGGCCTCGCGGTCGCCCTTTTTTACGGCGGCGAGGATTTCCAGCGCTCGGTATGGGGCCTGCGGCACCTCACCGATTTTTTGTTCGAGTGACTTGCGGGCAATCTTGATCGCCGCATCCCATTTCACGGCACGTTCGAGTTTGCCGGGCTCGTTCGGACGCTTGACCTTTTCACCATCAAGCACCGCAGTGATGAACTTGAGCGAATCTTCGATGAAGTTCACCGGGTTAATCAGACGGTCGAACAGCCCCAGCTCGTATGCTTGCTCAGCCCCCAGCATGCGGTTCATCTTGAGCGGGTTCTCGATAATCACCCGCAGCGCGTTCTCGATACCAATCAGGTTGGGTGTGATGGTGGCACCACCCCAGCCGGGTACGAGACCCAAGTAGGTCTCGGGAAAAGCCACCGCCGGGCAGGAAGAATCGAGCACGCGATAGTCGCAGTGCAACGCCACCTCGAGCCCGCCACCGAGCGCCATACCATTGACCAGCGCAAAGCTCGGCACCCCGAGCTTGCTGAACAGGCCGAGCGTGTCGTGTCCGAGCTCAGCCATCTGCCGCGCGGCAACCGTGTCGGGAATCTGACCGACCAGCGACAGGTCGGCACCGGCGGCGAAGTTGAAACGCTTACCGGTGACCGCAACAGCATGAATCTCACCGGCGCCCGCTCGCTGCGCGAGCGTAACCAGCAGCTCACCCAGCTGTGCGAGCGTGTTTGGGCCGAGCGTGTTTGGGCGTTTATAGTCCTGGTTGTTGTCGAGCGTGATGAGTGCCAGCGTGCGATTTCCGGGCAGTGGCACATCCCGCACCTTCGATTCGGTGATGACCTCATCCTCGGCAGCCTGCAGAATTGCCGAGTAACGGTTGCGGTTAAAGAGTTCGTTCGTCATGCGATCTTACCTTCCCACTCGAGCGTGACGCTTGCCGTTCCAGTGCGGGTTCTCCCAAATCACCGCACCACCCTGGCCGAGCCCCACACACAGGGCGGTCAGGCCGTATCGCACCTCGGGGTGCTCAGCAAACTGGTTCGCCAACTGCATCATCAGCCGCACCCCGCTGGCCGCCAGGGGGTGCCCGAGGGCAATCGCGCCACCGTAGAGGTTAACTGCCGGATCATCATCGGCAAGGCCGAATGCATCCAAGAACGACAGCACCTGCACTGCAAACGCCTCATTGAGCTCAAACAAGCCAATATCGTCGATGGTGAGGTCGGCGCGCCGCAGCGCTTTTTCGGTGGCGGGAACCGGCCCGAGCCCCATAACCTCGGGTTCGACACCAGCAAATGCAAAGTTGACCAGACGCATCTTCGGGGTCAGTCCGAACTCTTTCACCGCAGCACCCGAGGCGAGAATTGACGCGGTGGCACCATCGGTGAGCGGTGAAGCATTGCCCGCGGTAACCCGACCGTGCGGGCGGAAGGGGGTCTTGAGCCCGGCGAGTGCTTCCATCGAGGTGTCTGGGCGCAGCTGCTCGTCATGAGTGGCAAGGCCCCAGCCCGCATCAGATTCGACCGCAACCGGCACGATATCCGTATCGAACTTACCGCCCTGCACGGCCGCAGCCGCTTTGCGCTGCGAATTGAGAGCGTAGCGGTCGGCCCGCTCCTTGGTGAGCTCGGGGAAACGGTCGTGGAGCCGCTCAGCCGTTTTGCCCATGTAAAGCGCGTCTGGTTCTACGAGCTTCTCGGCCAAAAACCGCGGGTTGGGGTCGGCATCGAATCCCATCGGGTGACGACCCATATGTTCGACACCACCAGCGATGATCACATCGTAGGCGCCGGCACGGATACCCGAACCCATAGTGGTCACCGAGGTGAGTGAACCGGCGCACATTCGATCGATGGCAAGGCCGGGAACCGTATTGGGCAGACCCGCCAAGATTGCGGTGGTGCGACCGAGGGTCAGCCCCTGATCACCCTGCTGCGTGGTGGCGGCAATAGCGACATCGTCGTAGCGATCCAGCGGGATCGTTGCGTTGCGATCAACAACGGCACGAATTGCTTTCACCGCAAGATCATCGGCGCGGGTGCGTCGATACATCCCCTTGTCGCCGGCACGACCAAACGGTGTGCGAGCCCCATCAATGAAGTACGCATCAAGCGCGCTGTACTGAGCCAAACTGCCTCCTTGCAGGTCGGTGCCGTGCGATTGAACGGCAGAGGTGGACTCTCGCAGCCTAGCTTTCCTGGGCTACGGATTCCTCAACATCTTGGCGGGAAGCTACAAAAGCATCCCAAATGACTGGTGCGGTAATGGCACACTGCCAATTCCGTGCGCCGAGTGCCCGCAATTGTTCGGCAATCGCTGCTTCGCTGTTACCGGCCGGCTCCCACGCCACCCGGCGCAAGATTGCGGGAGTGAGTAGGTTCTCGGTGGGCAGGCTGAGCTGCTGTGCCCGTGCCGCAACGGCCGGCTTTGCCGTTTTGAGTCGGGCATCGGCTTCGGGGCGCTTCTGAGCCCAGGCACGCGGTGCGGGCATGGCATCTTTCGGCCGTGATTGGCGCTCAGGCAGTGAATCGGTGGTGCGACCACGCTCAATCGCTTCCCACCAAAGGTCAAGCTGTGCGCGTGATTTGGCGCCGGTGAACGATGGCAATGCCGCTAGTTGCTGCTTGGTTCGCGGCATGGCCTTCACCGCCTCAATGAGCGCCCGATCGGGAACAACACGGCTCGGCGCAGTGTCGGTTTCGCACGCAAAAGCATCGCGAGCCAGCCACAGCTCACGTGCCACCGCAAGCTGGCGAGGACGATGAATGGTGTGGATGCCCGACAGTCGTCGCCAGGGTTCCTCACGTTTGGGGCGCAGCTCGCGCTTGAGAATATCGGCGAACTCTTCGCTCGCCCACTCGCTTTTGCCAGTTTCACGCAGCTCAATGGTGAGCCGATCCTTAACGTCCAACAGCAGCTCAACATCAAGCGCCGCGTAGACCAGCCACTTGTCAGGTAGCGGGCGCAGCGACCAATCGGATGCCGAGTGTGCCTTGGCAAGTTCAATACCGAGCAGTTCTTCCACTACGGCACCGAGGCCCACGCGCGCTTTACCCAGCAACCGCGACGCCAACTCGGTATCAAAAATCTCCTGTGGGTCGAGCCCGATCTCGCGCAGGCTCGGTAGATCCTGGGTAGCGGCGTGCAGCACCCACGGTTCCGAGTTGATGACCTCACCCAGCTGCGCCAGCGAGCCAAACGGAATCGGGTCGATGAGCAGTGTCCCAGAACCACGGCGAAAAAGCTGCACGAGGTAGGCGCGGTCGGAATATCGATACCCAGCAGCCCGCTCGGTATCGACGGCAATTGCCCCGCTACCGGCTGCGATGCGCGCAATCGCCGCATCCAGCGCCTCGGGGGTATCGATTACCTGCAGCTCACCCTCATCGAGCCGCTTCGCATCAAGCGCGACCATGTGCCTTTCTCAGTGTCTGCAATGACGGAACATCGCGGGTGTCAACCGGCGGTAGGCCGGCCAACATGCACAGCAGCTTCGACCAGCCCTCAAGATGCGCACCAATATCGGGGGTGCGTGGTGTCCATGAGGCCCGCATCTCAATCTGCGACCCCTGACCCTGCGGTGACAGCTCACCGAAACCACGCGAGTTTACGACGGTGACCGTGCCGGCAGGATAGTCATATTCGGCATGAGCGTCGGTGAGTGCATCCACCAGCCACGACCAGGCAACCTCAGGAAGCATGGCATCATCGCCGATATCGGTCTCGAGCGGTGCCTGCGCAAAACACACCACGCGGAACTCACCGCGCCAGGCCTCCGGCTGAGACACATCGTGCATCAGAATGAATCGGCCGGTTCCCAGCGGTGAGTCACCGTGCCGGTGCTCGGGGGCCACATCGGCTGCGAGTGCGATAGCGTTCGGTGCAAGCCCTTCTGGTGGACGAATTTCTCGCACGCGCAGATCGCTGCGGAACTCAATGCCTCGAACGCTTTCAACAGCGGCATCGAACTCGGCAGGAACCGGATGCAGACTTACCACCACACGGATGAGGTTAAACACCCGCTCATCTTGGCACCGAGCGCCACGCCGCCGACTGTCGAACTTGCTCACTACTGTGGAAGCACAGCAGACGGTGCCGCCGGTAGCGAGACAGTGTGAAAAGTACTGGTTGTTAGAGAACAGGATGCGTCACATGAAACAGCAGCGAACCCTTCAAGCCGCTACCGCAGCTGCGGCGGGAGCCGCCGCGTTTGCGGGGGCGCTGGTCGGTACCATCGCCCTGAGCCTTGCACGCCAGGTTGTGACGCTGCCGTCGAAACCCCGTGAGCCCGTTCGGGTGGTTGAGATTCGCCCCGATCGCGACGCTGGCGCGACCGGCGGCACCGTGGTGCTGGAGCGCACGATTGAATCACACGCGCTGGGCGAGTTTACGATGCTGTGGGCACAGGGGAGAGGGCGGGCTCGACTGCTCGAGCGCCTTGAGACGACCGAGCGCACGGTGACGCGACGGTACCGGGATGTGCGTGGCACAGAATTTTCTGGAGTGCGGGCGGTTCGGCTCGCCTCGGCCCCGCAGCTGGGGGTCGAAGATCTCGGTTTGCCCTGGAGCGAAGTGGCGATTCCAGGCGAAGGGGGAGAGCTACCAGGCTGGTTTATTCCAGCGGCAGCCGAGAGTAGCGATTGGTGTATTCATATTCACGGTCGCGGTGCGACGCTCACCGAACCGCTGCGCACGGTGCCGCTGGTGGCTGAACGAGGTTGGCATTCGTTGGTGATGCAGTATCGCAATGATCCGGGTGCGCCCACCGGCCAGAACGGAAAAACTGCGCTGGGACTCACCGAGTGGCGTGATGTGGATGCGGCACTCGAGTGGGCCAAATCACGCGGGGCGCGCCGCGTGGTGCTGGTGGGGTGGTCAATGGGCGGGGCAATCGCGGTGCAGGCGGCGCTGCGTTCGGTGCACGCCGATATGATTGTGGGCCTGATGCTCGAGTCTCCGGCACTTGACTGGTATGAAACGTTGATCTGGCAGGCAGGCCGATTGAATGTGCCGCCGAGCATCGCGAAGCTTGGTATTCGGCTACTGGGGTCGCCACTTGCACGGCCGCTATTGGGCACCGAAGGGCCGCTTGATCTTACCGAATTGGATGTGGTTGCTCGCGCACCGCAGTTGCGCTGGCCGACACTCGTGCTTGCATCAACGGGCGACACCGTGGTGCCGGTGAGTGGTAGTCAGCGGCTGGCGAAGGCTCGGCCAGACCTCGTGACCTATGAGGAGTTCACGAGTGCTCGGCACACGCGGCTGTGGAACACTGACCCCGATCGCTGGGAGGCGGTAGTGGGGAAGTGGTTTGATCGGCTCGCCACGCAGGCATCCGATAGTCTCGTTCACGGCCGTGTGGTGTAGCGCGCAGTTTGGGGCCTCAGTGTCTCGCGAACAGTCGCTGGTACACGTAGCCAACCGAATCGACGGCGAGTAGTTCACGACGAAACTCGGTGCCTCGCCCCGAACCGGGTAGCGACGGCGCCGAATCGGGAGCGAAAACGGGTGCCTGGGTGAGACACACCTCATCGAGCAGTCCCGCATCCAAGAACTGGTTGATGAGCCGATTTCCGCCCTCAACCACGAGCTGGTGCAAGCCTCGCTCGCGCAGCTCGTGCAGCACATCAGCCAGCTGGATGCGCTGCTCGGGTGCCGTCAACGGGATGATCGTGGCACCGGGCATACTGCCCTGGACGCGCCTGCTGGCCCCGGCTGGGCAACATACGAGCACCGATGCAGCCGCCTCAGCCGGTGTGATTCGGTGCCCGTCAAGATTGCCGCTTGCGGTCACAATGCACAGTTTCGTTGGGGCGGTGCTGGTGTGCCGTTCTTGGCGCACTGTCTGGGCGCCGACGATGACGGCGTCGCTCATCCGCCGAATGAGTTTGAGGATGCGCCGATCGGCACGGTTTGAGAGGGTGTCGGAAGTGCCATCCGACCCGGTGACCCGGCCATTGAGCGAACCGATCATATTCATCCGCATCCAATTGGGCTGCGGTGGCCGATAGAGCTCTTCGAGTCGGGCGTCGGTGTCGCTCGCTTTCAAGTCGATGGTGAACTCGCCTGCGTCACCGGGAACGATTCGCAGCGAATCCGGGTCGGGCATAGATTCGGTGATCGCGCTCACGCGCTGCGCTCCGCGACCTGCCGCTTGACTCGAGTGAGCATCCCTACCATGCCGTTGAGGCGCAGCGGTGATACCAACTCGGTAATGCCAAGCGAAAACGGGAAATCTACCGGCAGGGCGAGCACCGATTCGACGCTTGCTCCGGCGAGCCCCTGCACGAGCACCGAAGCAAAACCGCGCGTGGTAGGGGCCTCAGCGGGAGCCTTTGCAAACACCGCCACCCTGCCATCGTTCACTTCGACGGTAATAAACACCGGCGACTGGCACTCAATAACGCGCTCAAACTCGGCATCGGAATAGCGTTCGGGCACCTCTGGTAACTCGTCTGATAGCTCGAGGAGTAGAGTTAGCCGCTCACTGGCGGGAAGCGCCAAGAAGTCATCACGAATCGAAGCGAGTTCTGCGGGCAAGACGATGTCGGTCATAGCGCTAAGCGTAGTGGGCAAGTGTGAGCGGGCCCGTTAACGGGCGGGGGCTTCGCCGGGGGCGGTGCCGCGCACAATCGGAGCACCAACGAGCGAACCCCATTCGGTCCACGAACCGTCATAGTTGCGCACATCCGACAGCCCCAGCAAGAAAGTGAGCACGAACCAGGTGTGGCTCGATCGCTCGCCGATTCGGCAGTAGGCGATCGCCTCGGCATCGCCAGGGGTGAGGCCGGCACCGCTGAAGTAGATGTCTTCGAGCTCGGCGCGTGAGCGGAAGGTTGAGTCTTCGGCAGCCGCGCGCGACCAGGGCACACTTTGCGCGGTGGGAATATGGCCAGCGCGCAGTGCCCCTTCCTGGGGGTAGTCGGGCATGTGAGTGCGTTCGCCGGAGTATTCCTCTGGGCTGCGCACATCGATTAGACGGCGTCCCTCGCGTAGCGCGGCGAACACATCGTCACGGGTGGCGCGAATTGGAGCATCATTGCGTTCTACCACCGGGTAGTCGCTGCGCTGACGCTCGGGGCGTTCGCGAGTAATCTCTCGCCCCTCGGCAAGCCACTTGTCGCGGCCTCCATCAAGCAGTCGCACATCTTTGTGCCCGAAAAGCGTGAACACCCACAGCGCGTAGGCGGCCCACCAGTTCGAGCGGTCACCGTAGATGATCACGGTGTCGTCGCGTGAAATGCCGCGCTGTGACATCAGCTCGGCAAAGCCGGCGCCATCGACATAATCGCGCATCACCGCATCATTAAGGTCGGTGTGCCAGTCGAGTTTAACCGCGCCGGGAATGTGGCCGGTTTCGTAAAGCAACACATCCTCATCCGATTCAACGAGCACGATTCCCGATCCCGCTGTTGCTACCTCATCAAGCCGGTCGGCAAGCCATCCCGTTGAAACCAACCGTTCGGGATGTGCATACTCGGCAAACTTGCCGCTGGGGTCGATGGATGCAGCCATGAGTCTCTCCTTGAAACGATTCGCGGTGACAACGGGGTTGTGCGGACGGGGTTCGCGATCGGTGACCGTCCCTCAGTAAACGAGTATGACAACGCTTTGTTGATGGTCGTTATTCCCGCGGGCTCGGTCGTGACAAGCGGACGCTAACCTGGAGTGGGTGTCTAAGTCGGGCACCAATCTGTCATACACAAGTTCAGGAGCGTTACATGGCCGAAGGCACTCTCGTGCATCTGATTGATCGCATGCCCACCATGACCGCCGAGCAGATGGTGCAGGCACTGGTGCCGCCGCCCCAGTTCGCAACGGCAAGCTTCGATAACTATCGTCCCGACCAGAGCTATCCCTCACAGGCCGAAGCCGTAGAAATTTGCCGTGGTTTTGCCGGCACAATCGGCGGCCAGCAAACCGGCCGAGGGTTTTTCTCGCGACTATTACCGCGCAAAGACGGCCATATTAAGGCGGGTGTTTATCTCGATGGCGGTTTCGGGGTGGGGAAGACTCACCTTTTGGCAGCCACCTGGCACGCAGCTCGCGGACGGAAGTATTTCGGAACCTTCATCGAATACACCTCGCTGGTGGGGGCGCTCGGCTACCAAAACGCGGTGAAGGCACTTACCGGTACCAAACTCATCGCGATTGACGAGTTCGAGCTCGATGACCCCGGCGACACCATGGTGATGTCGAAGCTGCTGGGTGAGCTGGTTGCTACCGGCACCCGCGTTGCCGCTACCTCGAACACCCCACCGAATGCGCTGGGCGAGGGGCGATTTGCCGCTCAAGACTTCCTGCGCGAAATTACCAAGCTCGCGGATGTGTTTCGCACCGTGCGTATTGACGGGGTCGACTATCGGCGTCGTGCCGTTGAGGGGCGGGCCACGGTCACCGCAGCCGCTGAGCTTGAGCGACTCACCGAAGCGCGCGTGGCCGCGGGGCAGACGGTTGCGCGCGACGGATTCCGTGAGCTCATCGACCACCTTGCCAAGGTGCATCCCTCGCGATATGTGAAGCTTATCGACGGTGTCGATGCGCTCGTTATCGATGCGGTGAGTGAACTCACCGATCAGTCGGAAGCACTGCGCTTTGTGGCCTTCATCGACCGGGTCTATGACGCGCAGATTCCAATCATTGCCTCGGGAGAATCCCTTGATGGCATATTCGGTGGCGGCATGATCGACGGTGGCTACCGCAAGAAATATTTGCGTTCGGTGTCGCGCCTGATCGCGTCGACCGGAGCTGCAGTCGACTCCAACCCAGACCAGTAGCAACAGGCGCATCCCGTTTTGTTTGGGATGTGCAAACGAGCGTGAGCACCAACACCTTCACTAGGCTAGGGTGGCTACGTAGTTCACGTATCTAGAGGAGATCTTCATGAAACAGTGGCGCAAAGTTGCCATTATTCCCGCACTTATTTCGGCACTGGCGCTGACCGCGTGTGCTGGCGCTCAGCGGCCCTCGGTTGAAGAAATCAAGCAGGCTTTCCACACAGCAGCAGGTGACTCAGCCGCGGGTGACCCCGAGGCGCTCGACCAGATGTTTGAATGCATTGCGAAGGAGCTTCACGGGTCGGAAATCTCAGACAAGACGCTGAGCGACATGGTGAAGGACGCCGAGGCGGGTAAGAGCCGCACCGCCTACAGCAGCGAGGAAGAGAAAGAACTCGCCGAGAAGGTAGCCAGTGAAGCCAGCGAAAAGTGCTTGGCTGAGGTCATGGGGAAGAACTAGCCGCAGCTGCGCTGGGTAGGTTCCGCTCGAAAGCAGTTGAGGCGCTGGTGAACACCAGCGCCTCAACTTGTTGGTGGGCGATGCCGGACTCGAACCGACGGCCTCTTCCGTGTGAAGGAAGCGCGCTACCAGCTGCGCCAATCGCCCGTAGACAAGGAGCAATGCTGCCACACAATTGTGGGCGAGTGCAAATCGTGCTGTCGTAACGGCGTGAATCGACGCGGTTGCCTCGAAGGCTGGCGTGTTCGCTGGCGCCATGCGCAACGCGCCGGAAGGTGTGGGGGATTTGTGTTTCTCGCAAAAGTTGCGTTAGAGTCATCTACGCGCTGAGCGACATCGCAACAACGTGTCGTGCAGAGCAGTGCGGATGTAGCGCAGTTGGTAGCGCATCACCTTGCCAAGGTGAGGGTCGCGAG